>JBJKRD010000032.1:0-29676 GCA_046704925.1 Opitutaceae bacterium
CTTGCGGAGCAGGGCCGCCGTGCGATCGCACGGCGGCCTTTTGTCTGTCACCACGGCAAAGAATCGCCTTGCCGTGGGCCCTTCCCCGGGGTTGTCAAACGGCGACGCGGCAAACCGAACGGCCGCCGCCCGCGTTGGAGGTGAAGTAGACGGCGGATTCGTCGAAGGCGAACACCGGGTGCGGGTGGCTGTCCTGGCAATCCCACAATGAGTCGTGGCGGCAGAGCGGCTGCCACTCGAGCCGGCGCTTCGCCCAGTCGGTCTTGACCACCGTGATCCATTCGCCGCCCCAGCGGTCGTTTTCCGGTTCGCCCGCCGGATGCCAGTAGCCGTCCGACACCAGCCGGTCGCTGCATCGAGTTCCGGCGGTGAAGTGGCCGTAACGATGGTACTCCTTGGGCAGCGCGATCTCGACATTGTCGCCACCATCCGGGCCCACCCGGCCGACGAAAGCCGTCCCGTCGGTGTATTTCCCGTGGTAGATCACGCCGGCGCCGTCGGCCTGCCACATCTCGTGACAGACCCAATCCTGGCGGCTGCGCCGGTCGCCCTCGGGGCGCAGGCGGCGATGCGCCGTGCCGTCCCAGAGCCAGATTCGACGGATTCCACAATCGCCGGGCCATTCATGGTTGTAGAGAATCCAGTTGGGATTGATCGGACTGAATTGCACGTGCGTGACCCAGGCCCGGGGCACGCGTTCGCAGGCCAGCTCGGCGCCGGTCGCCGTGTCAAAGACCCGCAGCCACGAATTCAGCCGCTCGGCCTGGACGCGGGCGTCGACGTCGTGCGCGGGCTTGTCGCTGATGACCTCGTTGCGCCGGCCCCCCACCAGGTTCTCGCCCGGCGAATCGGCGGACGCCTCCTCCGCGAGGGCCCGGGCGTCGGTCGTGGGCACACACAGGCGGCGTCCGTCCGCGGTGACGTGAGTGAACGCGGTGACCTGGTCGGGCGGAACCCGGTTCAACGTCCGAAAACCGCTTCCGTCGACGCCGACCGAGCAAAGGTCGTCGCCCTGCAGAAAGTAGATTTTTTGGCGCCAGGGATCGAGGCTGACACTCGCTTTGCCCAGTCCGCGATGCGGGCGGCCGCGGAAATAGACGTAGGATCGCAGGGTGCCTTCACGGTTGAACGTGAGTTGTCGCTCGCCGCCGCCGGCCAGGTCAAGCGCCCAGAGATTCGGATTCCCATCCTCCTGCCGGATGAACACCAGCCGGCCGCCGTCGGCGGTGGTGCTCGGCGAGGTGAAATAGAGGAGTTGGGCGGGTCGATCGCGATCTCCCACCAACCGCACGGGTTGACTCATGCCTTAGGGGAGCCTGGCGCGAACGCGGGTGGCGGCTCAAGGATGTTCCGGGCGCGGGCGGTGGGCCGACGGCGTCCAGACGCCAAGGGTTGATCGTCCCCCGGCAAACTCCGCGGGATGCGGCGCGTGACCTCACGGGCGCCGGCGGTCATGCATCTCCGCGCGGGACGGCGCCGAGGGGGGCCGGCGGGCCGAGCAGGTCGGCGCGGCGACGCCGGAACCATCCGGGAGCCGACGAAAGGAAGAGATACACCAGCGTGGCGAGAACCGTCCACTCGGCCACCGAGCTCACTAGGAAGCTGGTCCACGGACCCCAGGTCCATCGCTGCAGCAGACGGTCGGTGACCATGGACCACATGGCCACGTACATCCCGGCCAGCCCGAGGCGGGCGGACCACGTGCGGGCGCCCGGAGCGCCGCGGGCCCAGTCCCAAAGCTGCGGGATGGCGAAGATCAGGAACACCAGCCGGTAGACGAAGTTGTTGCCCGCGAGGAAAGTTCCAACATAGCAGGCCGCGCCGACGCGGAACGCATTGGCATGGGGCCCGTCCTTCGCCTCGCCGGCACGGCCCCCGTGCCACCACGCTCCGGCGGCGAACGCCAGTCCCAGCAGCATCCCGAAGGTCAGACCGCGCGTCCAAGAACCCAGCATGGCGTTTCCGGCCGCGACCTTCATCCACAGCACATTGAAACCGTACGAGAGCCAGGTGTCGCGCGGCGTGGCCGCGCTGATCTTCTCCAGGTCACCGAACGTGAGCCCGACGTAGAGCGCGGCAATGACGGCCGCGACCGCCAGCCACCGCAGGGCGGTCCGGCGAGGCTGGCCCAGGATGACCGCGGCGCCGAACAACGGGAACAGCTTCAGCACGAAGGCGAGGAGGACCAGGCACATGGCCAGAATGGGTCCCCGCCGCGCCGCCGCGATCGCCACCGCCAGGAGGAAGAACATGAGGAGATCGGTGTTCCCCCGTTCGAGGCCGAGCAAGACCGCCGGGGAGAAGAGCGCCGCCAGGATCAACGCGACGCCGGACGTGTCGATGCGCGGAACGAACACGCCGAGCCCCACGCCGAACAGCAACATGAGCGCGACGCCCGTGAACACCGTGTCGGCGGGACCGTATCCCAGCGCGTAGAGCCCCTGCCAGATCCGCGGATAGTTCAGCGGGCGTTGCGACGAATCCGTCGGGTTGGCGACCATCGGATCCAGGCCACGTCGATGGGCCTCCGCCCCGGCCGTGATCACGCGGACATCCATGAACGGCGGCCACGCCACCGGGATGTTCCACATCCGCCAGGTATTCAGGTACCCTCGGGTCAGGAAAAGCGTGCCCAAGGCGGCCGCCCCCAGGACCAGCGCGACCAGCAGATTCATCCGCGCTCTCATCGCCAATGGGGGAAACGGGTGGTCATCGCCGGGCAAGGGAGGCTTCAGGATCCCGGGCCGCACGGCGATGGCAAGAGCGGCGATTCTCCGGCGAGCGGACGGCAGCGCCCGCCCGCCCCCCTCCTGGCTCAACCGGGACGCGGACAGACTGCGGGCGCCGACCGGCGGAAATCACATTGAAACTCCCCGTGTCACTCCTCCCGGCCGCCGTTCGGCGAGGCGGGATCCTGCCCGGGTCCGCCGAGGCCGGCTTTCTCCAACAATCGCTTCTTGAGCGTATCGAATTCCTCCTGGGTCAGGATGCCGCGTTTGCGCGGGTCTTCCAGTTTGGTCAGGTCGCTGTAGAGGCGATCCGTGGCGTCCGGCGGCGGCGCCGCCACGGCGGCGGGCACGGGCTCAGTGCCGGGGACCGCCTCCGTCGTCCGGGCATGCAGTTCCGGACTGTTGGCGTCCAGGGCCTTGAAGACGACCTTGGCGTGGGCGAATCCGGTGAGGGGGACGAACGGGTGTTTTGCCTCCGTGCTGAGAACCTTCATTTCCTTGTGCAGCTTGGCGCAATATGCCGCGGCGTCCTCAAGCGCCTGTTGCTTCAGCTTGCCGGTGTTGCGTACGAAACCGTTGTTGGCCCAGCGCGTCAGCGCGTAGGTGTCGTGGCCGAGCGGGACGATTTCGGGGTTCGGCTGGGCGCGGGCGGTCGCCGCAAGCAAACTGAGGGGCAGAGCCAGCCAGGCGAACAGAGGCGTTCTCATGGCCGCGACCTTCAGTCCATCAAGGCGGGTACGTCAATCTCAACGAAGGGGCGATCGCGGGGTGGAAAACGCCCGGCGCCAGATTCCAGACGCCAAACCCAGAGCAGCTGAATTTGACTCACACAATGGCACGATGACAGGAGGGGGGGAGAATGGACTTGGGAGTAGGGGCCGGCTTCATCCGGGAAGGTCTCGTGTCGTGCCCGTCGACGTGACGACTCAGCCTCGACCCTAAACCTTGCCCGTTAATCCTTATACGCTGCCGAACTCCGCGGCGCCTTCCGGTTTCGCTGGCCGGCAGGGGCGTCGTCCGGCATAGGTACGACAATTCATGTCCCACCGGCCGACTCCACCGTCCCCCGCGCCTCAAGCTTCCCGCCGACCGGCCATCCTTGCGGGCGCCGCCCTGGTGCTGGCCGGGCTCGCGGTCTATGCCAACAGCCTCACGGGGCCCTTTATCTTCGACGACCTGCTGTCGATTCCCCAAAACCCCACCATCCGTCGCCTGCTGGCGTCGCTGAGTCCGCCGGGCGGCGGCGTGACGGTAACCGGCCGGCCGGTGCTGAATCTGTCCTTTGCGGTCGACTATGCGCTGAGCGGCAACCACGTTTGGAGCTACCACGCGCTCAATCTCCTGATCCATCTTTGCGCCGGTCTGGCGTTGTTCGGCATCGTGCGACGGACGCTCCTCAATGCAGGGCGGGGTCGCCGAACCCCGCCGGTTGGGGAAACGGCGGCATTCAGCGATGCCGCCCTGCAGAGTGGAGCCGGCTCCATCGCGTTCGCCGCCGCCCTCCTCTGGCTGGTGCATCCGCTGCAGACCGAATCGGTGACGTATGTCGTGCAGCGGGCCGAGTCGCTGATGGGGCTGTTCTATCTGCTGACGTTCTATTGCTTCATCCGCGGGGTGGAGCGGCAGGAACCAAGGGACCAGAAGACCCGGGGACCAAATGACCAAGCGACCAAGGGACCGACGGGCGAAGAGACCAGGAAACTCGGGGGAACATCGGTGCCGCGCCCGGCGGGTTCGCCAGCCCGTTCGCGCCTGACTTCCCCGCTCCCTCAGTCCCTTGGTTCCTCGGTCTGGTTTGCCGCTTCCTTCCTTTCCTGCCTCCTGGGCATGGGCACCAAGGAGGTCATGGTTTCGGTTCCGGTCATGGTGTTTCTCTACGACCGCGCCTTCCTCGCCGGCAGTTTCCGCGCAGCGTGGCACCGACGCGGGCGGGTGCACCTGGCGCTGGCGGCCACGTGGCTCCCGCTGCTGGTGTTGGTGTTCCATTCCGCCGATCGCGGCGGGACCGCGGGGTTCGACGTGGGCGTGGGCTTCTGGACCTACGCCGTGACCCAATTCCAGGCGGTGGCGCACTACCTCTGGCTGGCGGCGTGGCCGCACCCCCTCGTTGTCGACTACGGCGTCAAATGGGTGCAATCGGCGGCGGACTGGGTGCCGTATGCGGTCGTGGTGGTCCCGCTCGCAGTCGGAACCTTGCTGGCCCTCTGGCGGCGCCCGCGCCTGGGCTTCGTCGGCTTTTGGTTCTTTGCGATCCTGGCGCCGACCTCGCTGGTGCCCGGGACCCGACAGACGCTGGCCGAGCATCGCATGTACCTGGCGCTGGCACCGGTGACAGTCTTGGTGGCGCTCGGCGCGTACGCCTGGCTGGGCCGTCGCGGCCGGCTCCTGCTGGGCTTGGTCGCCGCCGGCTTCGGCTGGATGACCCTGCAGCGCAACGCGGTCTACCACAGCAACGAAGCCATCTGGCACGACGCGGTGATCAAGATGCCGGGCAACGTCGCCGCCCACAACAACTACGGCAATATTCTGGCCGAGGGCGGCCGGGCGGAGGAGGCGATGGTGCAATACCGGGAGGCGATCCGCCTCAAACCGGGTGGGGCCGACGCACACTACAACGCCGGCAAGACGCTCCGGCAGCTTGGCCGTTATCCGGAGGCGATCGCCCAGTTCGAGCAGGCGCTGCGGGCCAATCCAAAAATGCCCGACGCTGAAACGGAGCTCGGCTTGGCCCTGGAAAGCGCGGGCAGGGAGGACGAGGCCCTCAAGCACTACGAGCAGGCGTTGCGCCTGGATCCGAAGTACACCAACGCCTCCAATTACCTGGGCCTGGCGCTGGCGGGGCAGGGGAAGCTGACGGAAGCGATCGCGCAATACGAGCGGGCGCTGCAGGTCAACCCCCGGTTGGCGAACGTGCACAACAACCTCGGCAATGCGTTGAGGGCGACGGGCCGGATCCCGGAGGCGATCGCCCAGTTCGAGGAGGCCCTGCGGTTGAACCCGAAATTCGCCCCGGCGCACAACAATCTGGGCAACGCCTATCGGGCCGAAGGGCGGCTGCCGGAGGCGATCGCGCAATACGAGCAGGCGCTGAAGCTGGATCCGGCGGTGCCGCAGGTGCACAACAACCTGGGGGTTTCCCTGCTCATGGCGGAGCGGGCGCCGGAGGCGATCGCCCAGTTCAAGGAAGCCCTGCGGCTCGATCCCAATCTGGGGCGGGTGCACCTGAACCTGGCGATCGCCCTCGAGAGCGTCGGCCAGCACGCCGAGGCGGCCGCGGAGTTCCAGGCGGCCCAGCGGTTGGGGACGGTGCTGCCGCCGCCCCCGCCGCCCTAGGCGGCGGGCAATCGGCTCCAGGCTTGAAATCAGACACGGCTCCGGGCCGTCCGAAGACCGGGCGAGCGCGGCGCTGGCACCCCGCCAATCCACCTGAAGCGCGCAGCTTCAAGCTTTGCGCGCACCGCCGGGGTGTCCCTTGGCCCCCGCTTTCCGGTCGCTCGTTTTCGGCAATGCCTTTTTTCGGCCTTTCCACCGAACGCGGCCCAAGCTATCCTTGGCGTCATGGGCAACGGCGGCCAGCCTGGTGAGCCGGAGGCGACAAGGAGACCGAGTCAATTCGCCACGACGCACTGGAGCCTGGTGCAATCGGCGCGCGACCCGGATCGCCCCGAAGCGGCCGGAGCCCTCGAAAAGTTGTGTCGCACCTATTGGCAGCCGGTTTATGCGCAGGTGCGGCGGCGCGGCTACAACGATGAAGACGCCCGCGATGTCACGCAGGACTTTTTTGCGCAACTCCTGCGCGACGAGACGCTGGCGGCGGCCGACCCCGAGCGCGGCCGTTTCCGCTGCTTCCTGCTGGGCGTGCTGAAACGGTTTCTCGTTCACACCCGCCAGCGCGCCGGGGCGCAGAAACGCGGCGGCGGTCGCGAGATCGTCTCCTGGGACCAGGTCGCGGCGGAAGCGGACGCCGCGGGGGCGACCCCCGGGGAGTCGCCCGATCGCGCGTTCGACCGGCACTGGGCGCTCGCCGTCCTGCAGGCGGCGCATGAACGCCTGCGCGCCGAGCAGGCGGCGGGAGGCCGCAGCGCATGCTTCGAAGCGCTGCAGCCGTACCTCACCGCCGAGCCGGATGCGCCGAGCTACGCAGCGACGGCGGCGCGCCTCGGCGTTTCGGAAGGCGCGGTGAAATCGGCGATCCACCGCCTGCGCCAGCGCTATTTTGCGGCCGTGCGCGAGGAGGTGGCGCACACGGTGACCGGGGCGGCGGAGCTCGAAGACGAGCTGCGCTACCTGCGCGCCGTCTTTGCCGGCGTCGGTCCGGCGCCGTAACTAAGGCGCGCCGATGCCCATAGGACTCTCGGAAGCGACCGCACCATGGCTCTGCCCCAGAAATGTCCGGCTTGTGGGGCGCAGATACCCGAGGGCACGCCCGAACGCATCTGCCCGCAGTGCGCCTTGACGGGCGCGCTGGGCCTGTCGTCGCGCCCGGGCGACGCCGACGTGACCGGTGCGGGGGCCCCCGAGGCGCCGGCGCTGCGCGAAATTGGCGACTACGAGCTGCTCGAGGAGGTCGGCCGGGGCGGGATGGGGGTGGTGTACAAGGCGCGCCAGCGGAGCCTCGACCGCCTCGTGGCGGTGAAGCTGCTGCGGCACGGGCGCTGGGCGGAACCGGCGTTTGCGCGGCGTTTTCGCCTCGAAGCGGAGGCGGCGGCCCGGCTCGAGCATCCCCACATCGTCTCGATCCACGAATTCGGCGAGCACGACGGCCAGCCGTATTACGCCATGCGCTTTGACGAGGGACGCGGACTCGATCGCGAGCTCGCGGGCCAGCCGCTGCCGCCCCGCCGCGCCGCCCAACTCGTGACCACGATCGCCCGCGCGGTCCACTTTGCCCATCAACACGGCGTGCTGCACCGCGACTTGAAACCGCACAACGTGCTCATCGACGCCGCGGGCCAGCCGCAGCTCACCGACTTCGGGCTCGCGAAGCTGCTGGAGCAGGAAGGCGGCGAGACCCAGGGCGGGACGGTCCTCGGCAGCCCCTCGTTCATGGCGCCGGAGCAGGCCGGGCCCGGCCGGGCGGCCGTCACGACGGCCGTCGATGTGTACAGCCTGGGCGCGATGCTCTTCATGCTGCTCACCGGCCGCGCGCCCTTCGGCGGCGCGACGCCGCTGGAGACGCTGCGCCGCGTGATCGAGGACGCGCCGCTGCCTCTGCGCCAGCTCGCCGCCGGGGTGCCGCGCGATCTCGAGACCATCTGCCAGAAGTGCCTGGAAAAGGACCCGGCGCGACGCTATGGGTCGGCGGAAGCCCTCGCGGACGATCTGGAGCGTTGGCTGCGACATGAGCCGATTGTCGCGCGCCGGCCCACCCGGCTTTATCGCGCCACGACGTTCCTCCGCCGGCACCGGATCGGGGTCGCCGCCGTGTCCGCCATCGGGCTCTCGCTCTGCGCCGGCCTGGTCGCCTCGGCCATCCTGCTCGCGCGCGAGCGCAGGGCGCACCGGCGCGCCGTCGTGTCGGAGCACGCGGAAGCCGCGCTCCGCCGCGAGGCGGAACTGGCGCACCAGGCCGAGACGATCCGCGCCAGCCGCACCGCCCGCGATCTCGCCGAGCGGCTGCTCGCGGAAGGCCGCTCCGCCGACGGACTGGCCTGGCTGGTGTACGCCGCGCGCAAAAATCCGCGCGATGGGACGATCGCGCCGCGGCTCTCGTCGGTGCTGGCGTCGCGGAACTTTTTTCTGCCCGTCGGGCCGGCGCTCGAGTTTCCGTCGCGCGTGAGCAACATAAACTACGTGGACGCCGGCCGGAAGGCGGCCGTTTTTTGCGAGGACGGAACCATCGGTTTCATCGATCTTGCGACCAACGGTCACACGCGGACGCGTTTGCCCGCCGGTCTGAAGACGCCGGGGGTCGTTTTGGCGGGTCGCGTGATCGTCGTGCGCGGTGACGACGACGTGATCCGTGTCTTGGATCCCACGAGCGGCCGGGTGCAACGCGAATTCAACTTCGGGCAGAAGATCGCCGAGGTTGGCGCCACCAACAAAGACGGGCCGGTTTTGCTTGCGGTGCTCGAAGATCGGTCTGTCGTCACCGCGGATACCCTCACGGGCCGCACGACGGTGATGCATTTTCGAAACCCCGTGGGCCGATTTTCTGTCTTGGCTCCCGACGGCCGCTGGCTGCTGCGGTCCGGATCGAGACCGGGCGAGGGAGAAACATGGGACGTTGCCAGCGGAGACATGCGCGCCCACGCGACCGCACCCGGGGCGGTACGCTGGGGTTGCTTCAGTCCGGACGGCGCGCGCCTGCTGCTCGTTTTCCGGGTGGATTCAGGGAGATCGGCATACCAATTGTTCTCGGTTCCAGACTTAAAGCCCCAGATTGCGCGCGGCGAACTCACGGAGAGCGAATTTCACGGCGCCAATGTGTCGATTGTGCTCGGATTCAGTGCGGATGGCCGCTGGTTTTCCATCGCATCGCAGACGGGCCAACAGATATTCGAGACGGCCACCGGGGCGAGAGTCGGGCCGTTTGTGAAGGCAGGGCTGCTCACAACAACGCTGCCGTACGACCGGGACATACTGCTGGCGATGCCGGCGGGACGGCCGCCGGAAATCTTCAATGCGCCAAAAATCGCGCAGGTGGGCGATCGTTGGTGTCGGGTGACCGCTGGCCCGCTCGATGCCCGCATCGGGCTTGAGGTCTGCGATCTGATCACGGGCCGGCCCATCTACCGACCGCTGACCCATCCCGGAGGGATTGCGGACGCGATCGTGAGCCAGGATGGCAGGACCCTGATGGGGGTCGGAATGGACGGCTACGTGATTCCTTGGGATCTGCAGACCGGCCGCCGAGTGGCCGAACCCGCGCCCCTCGAGCGCGGTCTCGACTGCACCGTGGCAATGGCTCCCGATGGCCGCGAACTGGTGATCGGTCGTGCCAATGGTACCGTTCAGCGAGTGCGCGCCGGACCGGGAACCGCTCGGCCGTTGATCTTGCCGCGACGTGGTCGCAAGCCGCTGCCAACGCCGTTCATTCCCGCGGGACCTACGCGCCTGCTTTGGGTCGAACCCGATTCTGCCGCGGCACTTGACGTTGCTACCGGTAACCAGGTTGCCGGTGGTTTTGCATATCCGGAATCCGTTTGGGACACGGCATTTGGCCGTATCGGGGCCGTCGCGGTTCGGCCCGATCTGAAGTTCATGGTCGTGCAGACGGCCTCCGAAGTGTGGCAGGCCTGGGCCTTGGGCGAAGGCGGGGTCAAACGCGTGGTGCCGCTCGCGGATGCTCCGCGAGGTATGGCCTGGATCGATTTCAGCGCCCGGGGCGATCTCGTGGCTTTGATTTGGGCCGGGAGTCCGAACTCACCCCGGATCTGGAGGCTCGACACGGGAAAGGCCGTCGGCGGCGCCTTGATTCAGGCGACCGGTGTGCCGATCCTCAACGAGCGGGCGGCGTGCTTCAGTCCGGATGGCGGGTTATTCGCCTGCGGGGCGAGGGATGGTGTGATCACCATCTGGGACGTCGCGAAGAACCGGCGTCTGACGACGATCAACCCGGCGCGCCGGATCGCGAGCGCCCATCTGGAATTCAGTCCCGATGGAGGGCTCATTGCCGCGGGAAGCGGGTCGGGAACGGCGGAGTTGTGGGATTGGTCGACCGGAAAACACGTGGCGGCGATTCCGGGCGCGCGTTTCCTGAGTTATTCCGCCCTGGGCGACCGATTGCTGGCCCTGAGCGGTGATACCGCTTTCGTTTGCGATCCCCGCACCGGCGCGCGGGTGAGTGAAGCGATCTCCCATCCCGGCGTGACGATTCGGTCGGCGGCCTTCAGTCCGGACGGCCGGCGGGTGGTGACCGCGGCGCAGGACAGCACCGCGCGCATCTGGGACGCCGCGACCGGCCTGCCAATTTCGGACCCGCTAATGCATGGATCCAGAGTGACAGGGTGCGAGTTTAGTCCCGACGGGCATTTTGTCCGAACGGAGGATGCCGAGGGCCGGGTCCTGCTCTGGTGCGTGCCGCCCGACGCAGGCGATGCGCCCGCGCCGGAGTGGCTGCTGCAACTCGCGACGATCTGCGCGCAGAAGAAGGTCAACGACGCCGGGCAATGCGTGGATGCGCCGGACGTGCTCGCGCAAATCGATGACGTCCGCGGCAGGCTCGCCGCGCTGCCGGACGATGCGCCCTTCGTGGATTGGGGCCGGTGGATCCTCGACGACCGGCCCGAGCGACCGATCGCGCCGGGCTTCACGGTCACGCCGGCCGAAGCGGAGGCGTTGGCACAGAGGCTCCAGAGCGGGCAGACGGCCGCACCGTCATCACCCTGACGCGCCGGCTCAACCTGTTCCTCCGAACCGGAGCCGGCCAGCCGGGCCCATCACGGTTCACCGACGGGATTCCTTCGGCAGGCGCCGTCGGCGCCCGAAACTTTTCGCCGCGGATTCCCATAGTTCCGGGAGCAAGGTTGTAATCAGGACCGTCGGAATGCGATCGTCGGTCCTGACCCGTTTTCGAACACCACAACGCCATTGATTTGCCGCGACTACACGAAGGAGATTGGAGCAGGGCCTCGCGAGAAAAGAGGCCTGTGGCCGGTGGCCCTGTTGATTCTGGCCGTCCTCGTGCTCGGGGTGGGCTGGTTCGCCGCGACCCGGTCGAAAACCGGCGCGGCCGGCACCGCATCCAGTTCGGTGGCTCCTGGGCCCTGAGCCGGGGCGTGGGTCAGATTCCGGCTCCGCGTCCGCTCGGGCCTGGTGGGTCCAGCGCGAAACTTTCCGCCGCGGATTCCCATAGTTTCGGGAAGAGGAAGGCTGTTTCGAAAAGCAGACAGGCCCGATGCGACGGCGCCATCGTCGCATACGAAATGACGGCCTGGGGCAGCCTTCAACATCCAGCCAACGGAAACTATGAAAACCAATTGCCGGCCCATGCCGGGCAACAAACAACGAACCGGGCCGATGGCCCGAAGGTCGAAATCGAGCGTCGCGGCGTTCCGCTGGCCGCTCGGCGCGATCGCGCTGATTGCGCTGGCGGCGGCGAACAGCGCCACGATGTCGGCCCGTCCGGCGGATGAATTTCCCGCCTTCATTCCCATGCCGGGGCTTTCCGCCGAGGGCGTCGCAGTGGACCGGCAGGGGAACGTTTTCGTGACGGTCCGCGATGCCGGCCAGGGGAAGGTGTGGAAATACACACCGAGCGGTGAGCCTTCGCTCGTCGCCACAATCAACGGCGCCATGATCGGCGGGCTCGCGATCAGCGCGGATGGCGGCCTCTATGCCGCAATGGCCGAAGGGTCGGACCGCGGTGTTTATCGCATTGGACGGGGGGGGAGTGCCAGCCGCCTCCGCGGCACCGAGGAGATTGTTTTCGCGAACGCCCTGGCGTTTGACCACCGCGGCACGCTGTACGTCACCGAGTCCTATTCCCGGGACGGGGCGGCGTACGGACGGGGCGGCATCTGGCGGATCCGCCCCGGCAAAACGGCGGAATTGTGGCTCCGACACGATTTGCTGACGGGGATCGGCGCGGTCCTCGGCTATCCCGTGGGCGCCAACGGCATCGCCTTCTTCCAGGGCAACCTGTATGTCGTGAACACCGACAAGAGCATGATCGTGCGGGTGCCGATTCTGCCGAACGGGCGGCCCGGTGAACCGGCGGTCTGGGCGTCCTTGCAGGAAGTGCCCGGTTCGCCGTTGGCCGGCTCGCCCTTCCCGGTGATGGGCGACGGCCTCGAACTCGACGGGCAAGGCAATGCCTACGTGGCGCTGGTCAGCCGCAATGCGGTCGTCCGCATCAACTCCGCCACCCTGGCGCAAGAGACGGTCGCGAGTCTCAGCGGCTATCCCGCGGCGCCCCTCGACACCCCGGCCAGCCTGGCGCTGGGCCCGCGCGACCGATGTCCGCGAGATCTCTTCGTCACCAACCTCGGGTGGATGGCGACGATAATTCCCGGTCCGACCTGGCCGGGGGCTGGGTTGGTGAAGATCAACGCCGACGCCCGGGTCGTCAGGGGCTCCCTGACCGGCGAGGTGTGGTGGCGCCCCTGGGAAAGAGGGAGCTGCGCCTGCGCGAGCGGCGTGGAAGCCGTCACCGCGGCCACCGGCGAGCTCTCTCAACTCGGCGCCACCGGGGCGTTGTTTTCACACTGTGCCCCGGCGCCGCCGGACGAGAGCATCCTTTGCACGCAGTTGATTTTGGTGGGGGCCGACGGCGACGAGCTCTGGGCGACGTACGACACCGAGCACTACACCGGGGAACCCTTTGCGGGATCGTTCGTCCTCACGTTCACCGGGGGCACCGGCCGCTTCAGGCATGCCACGGGTAGCGGTGTCCTGAGCTGGCAGGTGGTCCCGGTCTTCGACGCGGATGGAAACATGGACCTCAGTGTTCACTGGGCCTGGAGCGGCGAGATCGATGGAACCGTCAGCACCTGTGCGCCGCGGAAGGAATGTCGCCACGATCGGCATCCAGAGCACCGATGACGTGACGAACCTGCCTCGGAGCGTCGCCGCCTCAATCCCAACCTCTCCTCCTGGGTAATGAACGCGGGCGCTCGCTGGCCGGCCCGGCGCCGGCCAGCCCCAAGGCGGCCTCCGCGGTGCCGGCGGCGGCGGCGCATCGGGCGGCAGGCGAAGCTGCAAGCCAAGTCCGGCGGGTTTCACGGCTCGACCGCGCCTGGGGGCCGCCTGAGCCGGAATCATCCAACCGGCTGTAGGGCTGCCGCTCGACGGCAGGCCGGGAATACTGATCGCCCGGCGCCCGTCGGTTTCGCTGGCCGGCAACGCCGTCGTTTGCCATGGACCCGGACCACCGGAGCCGAAGCGACGTTCTGCAAAATCCCGGGCGGCTGCCGCAGGGTGATGCGCGGCCGGGGCTGAGCCGCAGCCCCCAGGCTTTGCGCCCCGGGTTCAGGCGGCAGACCGGCCCGGAAGACGAAAGCTCGTTGGACTGTCAGACCGTCCCGATTGGTTGTTGGCATCTGGAAATTCCTCCGGTAGGAGGTTCGGGAGCTCACTTAGTCCCCTGAATCGACCATGAATCCGGCCGACCCGCACCCGGTGCGCGCCGCGTTTGGCGCCCTCGAAACCGCCGCGACGCTCAGCCCCGCGCAAATCGACGCCAAGGCGCGCCGCCTGCTCGCACAGCTCACGCTGGAGGAAAAGATCAGCCTGATGAGCGGCGACACGCCGTTCTGGCCGGGCCTGGCCGAGATGATGGCGCCCGGGGGTTATGCCAGCCGCCCGTGGGTGGCCGGGGCCGTGCCGCGGCTCGGCATTCCCGGCATCCGTTTTGTCGACGGTCCGCGCGGGATCATCCTGAAGGGAGCGACCACGTTTCCCGTGTCGATGGCGCGCGGCGCGGCCTGGGACGCCGCGTTGGAGGAGCGGATCGGCGACGCGATCGGCCGGGAGTTGCGCGCGTTGGGGGGCAATCATTTTGGCGGAGTTTGCGTGAACCTGCTGCGGCATCCGGCCTGGGGCCGGGCGCAGGAGACCTATGGCGAAGACCCGTATCACCTGGGCATGCTGGGTGCCGCGCTCGCCCGCGGCGTGCAGGGTCATGTCATGGCCTGTGCGAAACATTTTGCCCTGAATTCCATGGAGAATGCGCGCTTCACGGTCGACGTGACCATCGATCCGCGCGCCCTGCACGAGATCTACCTCGCGCATTTCAAGAGGATCGTGGACGCCGGCGTCGCCTCGGTGATGAGCGCCTACAACCGCGTGAACGGCGAATGGTGCGGGCAGAACCGGACGCTGCTGACCGGCATCCTGAAGAAGCAGTGGGGATTCGAGGGGTATGTCATGACCGATTTCATTTTCGGGATGCGCGACGCCCGCACGGCCGCCCTGGCCGGGCAGGACGTCGAGATGCCCTTCCGCATGCGTTTCGGTCGCGAGTTGCAGGCGCTGGTGGAGGGCGGGGGCGTGCCCGCCGACCGGATCGAGGACGCCGCGCTGCGTGTGCTGCGCCAGCAGGTGCGATTCGCGCAGGGGCGCGATCCCACCCGCTATTCGCCGGCCGTCGTCGGCTGTGCCGCGCACCGCCAGCTCGCCCGCGAGGCGGCGCAGAAGAGCATTGTATTGCTCAAGAATGACCGCGGCCTGCTGCCGTTCGCCGGCGTGCGCCGGCTGGCGGTCGTGGGCCGGCTGGCGGCCATGCCCAACACCGGCGACGGCGGCTCGAGCAACACCCAGCCGGCCAATGTCGTCACGCCGTTGGACGGGCTCCGGGCGGCCCTCGGCGGCCCGGCCGTCGACTTTGACGACGGGGCCGATCCGGTGCGCGCGGGCCGGACCGCGGCCGCGGCGGACGCCGCAGTGGTGGTGGTCGGTTACACCCACGCGGACGAGGGCGAGTACATTCCACCGGACCTCATGGAGCGTTTTGCGCCGGCCTTTCCGCCGCCGGAAGCCGCGGAGGCGGCGCTGGCCGAAAAGATCCTCACGGGCGGGGCGGCACCGGAAGGCGGCTTTTCGCCGGGCGGCGACCGCGAGAGTCTCACCCTGCTGCCGCGCGACGAGCAGTTGGTCCAGGCGGTGGCGGCCACCCAGCCCCGGACCGTCGTGGTGCTGATGATCGGCAGCGCCGTGATCACCGAGGCCTGGCGCGAGCGGGTCGGGGCCATCGTGGTGCTGTGGTATCCCGGCATGGAGGGCGGCCACGCGCTGGCGGATGTGCTGCTCGGCCGGGTGAGCCCCGGCGGCCGGCTGCCCTGCACGTTCCCGCGGCAGGCCGCCGACCTGCCGTTTTTCGACCGCGACGCCGCCCGGATGACCTACGACCGGTGGCACGGCTATCGGAAACTGGCGCGCGACGGCGCCGCGGCGGCCTTCCCGTTCGGCTTTGGCCTCAGCTACACGACGTGGCGGCACGCCGATTTCCGCCTTGCCCGCGCCCGGCTCGGAGTCGCCGACACGCTGGAGGCGTCTGTCGACGTCACCAACACAGGCCGGACCGCCGGCGACGAGGTCGTCCAGCTTTACGTCTCGGCGCCGGCGTCGGACGTGGAGCGGGCGCCGCGCGAGCTCAAGGCGTTCGCGCGGGTGTCGCTGGCGCCTGGCGAGACCCGGCGGGTCGCGCTGAGCCTGCCCGTGGCCGACCTTGCGTTCTTCGATCCCGCGAACGGCTGGACCGTGGAGCCGGTTGAGTATGAAGCGATCATCGCCCGGCACGCGGAGGACGAGTCCGGCCTGCGGGCGAGCTTTCGGGTGGAGTAGCGCCGCGTGGCAGGCGGGTTGGGCTCCAGGCACTCAGCTTGCAGCCTTGCCCTCAGCGCCGGCGCGCCGGCCGGACCTCCACGGCCATGTGATAGTCAAGTCCGGGGCAGTCGCGCGCCGCCTCGACCGCCTCGTCGAGGCTCGCGGCCGAGATGGTCACAAAGCCGCCCACGACTTCCTTCGCCTCGGCATAGGGTCCGTCGGTCAGGGACTGGCCGCGTCGGCCCCGCAGGACTTTGCCCGAAAGGTCGAGGCCGCTGGTGCCCTGCAGGCGGCCCTGCGCGGTGAGGCCGTCGATCCAGGCCTGGAAGCGGACCATGATCTTTTGCAGTTCCGCGGGCGGCGGGGCGTCGCCGGCGGGCTGGCGGAGGAGAAGCACGAAGGTGGATTGGCCGGGAGAGGTGGTCATGGGTTGAGGGATTTCACTGGTATAACGTTCCAACCGGGACAAAAAGGACGGACGACGGAGGCTAGGGGAGGAAATCCGAAGATTCGAGAATGGATGCCGGAGGCGGAAAGCCGGCAGCCGGTTCGCCGCGATTGTCTATTCGGGGCAAATGCCGATGGTGATGTCGGTCCGGTGCCGGTTCGACCGTTGAATCATGACCGATCGAACCTCCCCCACCTCAATCAACAGGAGATATTGTCATGTCTACGTACACCATCCGTCTGCACCGTGTCATCCGCACGACGCCGGAAAAGACCTATCGCGCATTCGTCGAACCCGAGGCCATGGCCAAATGGCTGCCGCCGCATGGTTTTACCTGCCGGGTAGATCATCTGGACGCCAAGGTGGGCGGCACCTACCAGATGTCGTTCACGAATTTCACCACCGGCCACGGCCATTCCTTCGGTGGCGAGTTCCGCGAACTGGTGCCGCCCGAGCGTCTCCGCTACACCGATAAATTCGACGATCCCAACCTGCCGGGCGAGATTCAGGTGACGGTGACTCTGAAGAAGGTGTCCGTCGGCACGGACGTGCACATCGTCCAGGAGGGTTTGCCGACGGTGATCCCCGAAGAGGCGTGCTACCTCGGCTGGCAGGAATCGCTCGACCAGCTCAAGGCGCTCGTCGAACCCGAGATACCGGATTGACCACCGGGATCTGCCCTCTGGGACGAGATGCTCGGGGCTCATCCGGGCGGAGTCTGGAGCGCCCGATGTCTCGGTCGGCGCCGGGCGTGTCGGCACGCCCGAGGGGTTTGTCACGTAATACGTGACAAACTGACGCGCCGGGCGGCGACGAATGGCTGGGATGATTCTGGACCGGAGAAATGGGGCGCCGGATCCTGGACGAGGAAACTTTTTGCCGAATTTCCCGTCCCATAGATTGATGTTTTTCCGCGCCAACGTCGGGGGTGGTCTGATTTTTCTGGCGCTGGCCTTGGTCGCCTCGGGCGGACCCGCCCCGGATGATCCGGGCGGGAAGGAGTCGATCCCGACAT
Source organism: Opitutaceae bacterium (assembly GCA_046704925.1). Taxonomy (GTDB): domain Bacteria; phylum Verrucomicrobiota; class Verrucomicrobiia; order Opitutales; family Opitutaceae; genus Fen-1467. The sequence goes on from JBJKRD010000032.1 coordinate 17,399, forward strand.
CGGCGTCCGCCGGGCCCGCCCCGGTCCCGACCTCACGGGCGCGGTCGAAGCCGTCGGCGCAACTGGCCCGGGACATCACGTCCCTGTTGCCCAGGTGGCATCCGCCGCCGCCGGAGCCCGAAAAGGCGCCGCTGCCGCCCGATCCCGGCGTCATCCGGATGAAGCCGTTCGTCGTCCGGGGCGAACGGGTCAGGCTCACGGACGCGGACGTGTTGACAGGCGCGGCCCGGGTGAAGGCGGCGGAGAAGAAGTATCTCAGCCCGGCGTACCGGAGGACGTTCGGGCCGCTGAGCCAGATCGCCGGCTATTTCGCCAATTTCCTCAGCATCCTGCATGGCTGGCATCCCAATGCCGCCGAGGCCGCGACCCTCCTGCACCAGGAGGAGCGGCTGAAGATGCTGAACGAAATGGACGAGTTTACCCGGATCGAGGCGTTGGGCGGGAACGCCGCGGACGTCAAGGAACTGCGACGCCTTCGCTACGAAGCGGCCGCGGCTTCGCGCTAGCCAAGCTCCCGGCGATTGCCGTAGGCCGCCCGCATTGCGCCTTTGGCGGCCGCCGTCGTGCGGTCGCGTCTCTGGGGCCGGGGCCTTCCACGCGACCGAAAATGCAAAACTTCAAAACCGGCAAATCGCGCATTCACCCACGCAACGATCCGCCGCAAGTATTTTCGCCCGGCCCTTGACTAATCGCCGGTCGGCCATATCGGTGCGGCGTGAGGCCTCGGGGAAAATCCCTCGGAAGGCCTCACCGGTCCAGTTACCCAGGCCGATTACCCGCCCGCGCGTGGTTGACGTGTCGGTGTGTCATTTCATGGGGAAACGTAATATTGCCTAAACCAGGAAAGGAGAGTTCGTGATGCATAGAGCGTGGATTGGTCTCACCGCGTGTGTGGCGATGGTCGGGGGTTGGACGACGAGGGCTTGGGCCGACGCCAAGGTGGCGGAAACCGTGGCAGCGCCCGGCGGCAGCAACACGCACCTGAGCATCAGCGAATTTGGCGCGCACCTCGCAGCGGCGCACATGCAGGGCAGCCGCTACGTCGTCGGGGTGGATGGCACCGACGGCCCGCGCTTCGAAGAGATTATCCCCATCGCCAACAATTACGTCGTGTTCAGCCCGGAGGGCCGGCACAGCGCCTACGTCGGTCGCAACGGCACCCAGTACACCGTGATGGTCGACGGCAAACCGGCGCTGCACGTTGCCAATGGCAACACCGTGGGGACGGATCTGTTTTTCGGGCCGCAGGGCAAGCACTGGTTCTTCACGACGCAGGACACCAACGGTCATCCGCAATGGTGGTGTGATGGCCAGCGCGTGCCGGCTTGCCAGGGGCAGATTCACCCGGTCTTCAGCGTCGACGGCAGCCGCTACGCCTACGCCGGCAAAGCGGACGCCAACAACCAGCCGATCCTCGTGGTGGACGGCAAGCTGGCCGGCTACGTCGGCCAGTTCCCGCAGTTCACCGCCGACGGCAAGCACGTGGTGGCGCTGGCGCAGGTGCCCGGGGCCGTGGCGGTGCTGTTTGACGGCAAGCCGGTGGTCAAGGCCAGCGAAATTCGCAACGTGGTCGTGGCGCCGCAGGGCGACGGCTACGCCGCCGTCGTCGTCGATCGCAATGACAAGACCGGCCAGGGGCAGTACCGCGTCGTGTGGAACGGCAAAGACGTGCCCAACACCACCTACATCCAAAGCACGGACCCGACGGTGAAGTTCAGCCCCGACGGCCAGCACCTGGCCGTCATCTGTGCTCCCCAGGCCAACGTCGTCACCTATGTCGTTGCCGACGGTAAAAAAGGCGAGTCGTACGCCGGCATCGACCCTAAATGCCTGATGTATTCGCCGGACTCGGCGCACCTGGTGTACGAGTCGCGCGTCGGCAACAATTACTTCATCGTGTACGAGGGCCAGGAATCGGACGCCTTCAACGAGCCGATGACCATCGAGTTTTCGAGCACCGGCCACCATGTCGCCTACCTCGGCGAGGTCCACGGCCACGACATGGCCTTTATGGACGGCAAGCCGCTGCTCACGGCGTATATGTTGCAGCACCAGAACTTCGTGATGAGCGATGACGGCGCCCACTGGGCGGCGGCGGCGTCGCTGCGGCAGGGCCCCCCGACACTGCTGGTGGACGGCCAGGAAATCAGCGGTGTGCGCAACGTCGGCCAAGGCTCAGTGCAGATCAGTCCGGATGGGCAATACGTGGCATTTCAGGGCCAGATCGGCCGCACGCAGGGGTTGTACCTGCTCCACGGCACGAAGGTGGTGCGTGTGGGTGGATGGAAAATGAGCCGCCTGACCTTCACCGCCGACAGCAAGCACCTGTACTGGTCCAGCATGCAGCAGATTCCGCACAGCCGAAAGAACGAAGGCACCCTCGTCGCCGATGGCAAAGTGGTGGCCACCTACGACTGGGTGTCCAACCCGTTCCAAGACTCGCCGCAGGCCTGGCAGGTCAATAACCATACCGGCGTGTTGACCTGCCTGGAGCCCAAGGCCGGCAACGTAGAGCGTATCGTTGTCACCCCCGATCCCAACCAAGGTATCGCGTCGCTGTTCACCAAGAGCTGATCCTTCGCCTGAAGGTCGCGCTCACGCCCGAAGCGGCAGGCACCCGGGTGGAGTGGACGCGGCAGTGGCTTTCGCTCGGCCCGGCCGGCGACGCGGCGGTCGCCCAACTCTCGGGAGACGGCGACGAGCAGCTCATGGCCGCGCACCGGGACGAAATGGAACACTACCTGCGCAACGGCAGGCTGCTGGAACATGGACTCGGGATCAACGGACTTCCGCGCGGGCGGGGCCGCCTCCGGGCGGGCCCGTTCGAACGCGAGGTTTGCGGATATCCGGGAGGGCGTCGGGCCCTTCGTGCGCCCGGGGCGGAAATCTCGAGTGGAGAATCCGCGAACCGGGCGCGCGAAATCCGGGAACCTGGTGTAGGATAGCCGGGCGTAAAGGCGTCCTCCGCCACGGACCCGCGCGCACGGACTCCGCGTGGGAAACAACCTCAATCCCCCAAGGCAAAGTCATATGAAGCAGGCATTCGTTGTCGTCCATCACTTCCCCGGCGGCACCAAGGCGCAATACGAGGCGTCGCTCGCGGCCGTCCATCCCAGCCGAACCCAGTTGCCCGCCGGGCAGCTTTACCATGCCGCCGGTCCCTCCCAGGGCGGCTGGACCATCGTCGCCATTCACGACTCGGAGGCGAGTTGGGTGAAGTTTCGCGATCAGATCCTGATGCCCGCCTTGACCAAGGGCGTGCCCGGCGGCTTCACCAGCGCTCCCGCGGCGACGACGTTCGCCACGGACACCTTCCTGCCGTAACGGCGGCCGGCTCGGTCGGGCCTAGATCCCCCAGCGGGCCAATCAGGTTGCCGGGAAGCGCCCCGGGTTGCGCCGGCAACGGCGCAGGACAGGGGCCTTGGGTTCGGCGTTCCGCGGTTTCTGCCGCAGATCGCTCTCGACCCGAAGCCCTGCAGGGATTACACGTCGCCCCGAGATCGGCCCGCCGGCTTTCCCGGTAAGCGGATGGCAGCGCACTGCCATGGCTGCCGCCGCCGTGCGAGCTTCGTTGTCACCCCCCCAACTCAATCCCCTCCCGCACCATGAAACTCCCATCGCTGTTTGTCATGCTCATTGGCATCGCCTGCACCGGCATCGCGCTGGCCGCGGCCGAGAAGACGGAGCCTCCGAAGGAGGCCGCCGTCGATGTCACCGGGGTCTGGAAGGTGGATGTCGAATTCAGCGGTGGCGGCGGGAATCCGGTTTTCACGTTCAAGCAGGATGGCGACAAGCTGACCGGCCGCTATGCCGGCGCGTTCGGCGAGGCGGACGTGACCGGAACGATTAAAGGCCATGACATCAAATTCGGCGTCACGATCGCCGCGCAGGGCGTCCAGGAGGACTATGCGGGAACGGTTGCCGGCGACACGATGAAAGGGAAATTCACGATCAGCGGCATGGGCGAAGGTACGTTCACCGGGACGAGAGAGCCGAAGAAATGACCGCGGCGGCGAGCGGAGCGCGCGTCGCGACCCGCGGGAAGCTTGATCTGCGCGACGGCCGGGCGTATCCGGAACGGTGAATCCGGCGCCCAGCGGCCGATTAGCCCCCGCATCGAAGTCTCCCCCAAGAAACCAATCATGAGAGGTTGTTCCCGTCCCGTTTCGACTGTTTTGGCAATGGTCACCGGCCTCGTCCCCATGACGCTTTTCTGCCAGGCATCATCGCCGCCCGTGAAACTCTTCCCCGCGGCGGGCAGCAGCGGAGTGAATCCGGACACGCATTTGGTGATCACCTTCCAGAGCGCGCCCAAGATCGGCAAGGCGGGCGTCGTTCGCATCTTCGATGCGCAGACCGGCAGCCTCGTCGATTCGCTCGACCTCGCCATTCCCGCCGGGCCGGATCCGCGGCATCGGGTCCGCGACACACCCGCCCCACGGGGGGCGGCGAGCCCGGGCGACCCGACGTCACCCACCACCACCACGCCGGCGGTGCGCACGACCCCGGCCGACCTGCACGACTACCAGTTGACGACCATCGGGGGTCTCGCGGATTTCCATTTTTACCCCATCATCGTCCACGGCGATGTCGCCACCATCTACCCGCATAACGGGGCCCTCCGCTACGGGCACCGCTACCGGGTGACGATCGACCCCGGGGTCCTGACCACGGACGGGGGCGATTTCCCCGGCCTCACCGGCGGGGAGGACTGGACGTTCTCCACGAAGAGCGATCCGCCGGCGGCCGACGCCCGGCGCCTGGTCGTCGCCGCCGACGGCAGCGGCGACTTCAACACGGTCCAGGGCGCGGTGGATTTTGTGCCGGACCATCCGGCGCAGCGCGTGACCATCTTCATCCGCGACGGCACCTACGAGGAGATCGTCTTCTGTCGTGACAAGTCCGATCTCACCTTCCGCGGCGAGGATCGCGAAAAGGTCCAGGTCGGTTACGGCAACAACAGCGCGTTCAATCCGCCGATGCCCGGACCCTCGCGCCGCTGCGCCTTTTCGGCCTACAACTGCACCGGGATCGAGTTCACCCATTTCACCATCACCAACCACTTTTTCGGCCAGGCCGAGGCGCTGTTGATCTTTGGCTCGCGGAACGTGGTCGACCACATGACCCTGAAGGGCTCCGGCGACGCGTTGAACCTGCGCGGCTCGGTCTACCTGGCCGACAGCCTGATCATCGGCGACGGCGACACCATCCTCGGGGTGGGTCCCGCCTTTTTCCGCCGCTGTGAGCTCCGGTCGGTCGGTCCGTTCATGTGGATTCGCAATCCCGAGACCAATCACGGCAATGTGTTCGTCGATTGCACCTTTGTGGCCATCAACCGTCCCCTTCCCTGGAGCCCGGCCTCGGCCCCCATCCATGTTGCCGCGGTGCTGGCCCGGCTGCCCAACAACCATGGGTTGAATTACCCCTATGCGGAGGCGGTGCTCATCAACTGCCGGCTGGACGGGATTCCGCCGGTCGGCTGGGGGCCCATCGACGACGACACCTCGCACATCCATTTCTGGGAGTTTCACTCGACGTACCTCAGCGACGGAAAGCCGGTCGACACCAGCCAACGCCATCCCGTCTCGCGGCAGCTCACCATGGAAAAGGACGCCGAAACGATCGCCCGTTACAGCGACCCGGCCTACGTCCTGGGCGGCTGGAAACCGGCGTTGTCCCCGTAGGCGCACGCCGTGCGGCGGCCGACATCGGCCATCCAGTGCCAGTCCGCCGAATTCACTGACGGTGTTGAGCTGGGTCCTTCGTTGCGCTAGGTTGACGGCGGCGCAAAGCGCATGGGCGGACCTACGGGGTGGATTCCCGCCGAGGTTCAATTCAACCGCCGTTTGGCTCAACGACAGGAGTTCATCATGGAAATCAAGCGATGTGGCGCCCAGCCCTCCTCCCAGGGCCCGGCCGAGTGGTTCACCGGCACGGTGCGGATCGACCCGCTGTTTGCGGCGGTCGAGCCGACCCGCGCCGCCAGCGCCAGCGTCACCTTCGAGCCCGGGGCGCGCACCGCCTGGCACACCCATCCGCTGGGCCAAGTCCTCATCGTGACCGCGGGTTGCGGCCGGGCGCAGCGGTGGGGCGGGCCGGTCGAGGCCATCCGCCCGGGCGACATCGTCCGATTCGAACCCGGGGAAAAGCACTGGCACGGCGCCGCCCCCACCACGGCCATGACCCACATCGCGATCCACGAGAAACTTGATGCCAGGACGGTGGATTGGATGGAGCAGGTGACGGACGACCAGTACCGCGGTTGACGCGGATCCGGAATGCAATTCTTTCAGGGAAAACGTCATTGGAGCCCAATCTCATGCCCGCGCCTCGAGCCTATTCCGTCAAAGCCTTTGCCGCGGCCGGCGCCACCACGCCGCTGGCCGCCAGCGCCATCTCGCGCCGCGAACCAACCGACCGGGATGTGCAGATCAAGATTCTTTACTGCGGCGTCTGCCACTCCGACCTCCACTTCGTCCGCAACGAATGGGGCTTCACGCAATACCCGGCGGTGCCCGGCCATGAGATCATCGGCCGCGTGACGGCGGTCGGCGGCGCGGTGAAGAAGTTCAAGGTCGGCGACCTCGTTGGCGTCGGCTGCCTCGTCGATTCGTGCCGCACCTGCCCGGAATGTCGCGCGGGCCTCGAACAGTTCTGCACCGGCATGGTGATGACGTACGGCAGCGAGGACAAAATCCTCGGCGGCGGCACGCTGGGCGGATACTCCCAGGGCATCGTGGTCACGGAGGATTTCGTGCTGCGCATTCCGGCCAACCTCAATCCGGCCGCGGCGGCCCCGCTCCTCTGCGCGGGCATCACGACCTATTCCCCGCTGCGGCGCTGGAAGGTCGGCGCGGGCCAGAAGGTCGGGGTCGTCGGCTTGGGCGGGCTCGGCCACATGGGCGTCAAGTTCGCCCGCTCTTTCGGGGCGCACGTCGTGCTCTTCACCACCTCGCCGGGCAAGGCCGCCGACGCCAGGCGCCTCGGCGCAAACGAGGTGGTGATTTCCAAGGATGAGGCCCAGATGTCCGCGCAAGCCAACAGCTTCGACTTCATCCTCGACACGGTGTCCGCGGTGCACGACCTCAATGCTTACTTCAATCTCCTGAAGCGCGACGCCAACCTGGTCCAGGTCGGCGCGCCGGGCCAACCGATCCCGATTTCCGTCTTCCCCTTGATCCTGCGCCGGCGGGCCTTCTCCGGCTCGCTCATCGGCGGCCTGCCCGAGACGCAGGAGATGCTGGACTACTGCGGCCAGCACAACCTCGCCTGCGACATCGAGATGATCCGGATGGACCAGATCAACGAGGCCTACGAGCGCATGCTCCGAAGCGACGTGAAATACCGCTTCGTGATCGACCTGGCGTCGCTCAGCTGACGAACCCGGATCCTCGTGGACAACCACATCGCAGGCAAAGTCGTCGTCATCACCGGCGCGAGCAGCGGGCTGGGCGAGGCGGCGGCCCGCCATCTGTCGGCGCTGGGCGCCGCGGTCGTCCTGGGGGCGCGGCGCGCGGAACGCATCCGGGCGCTGGCCCGGGAATTCGCCGGTCGCGGCGGCAAGGCCCTGGCCGTCCCGACCGACGTCACCGACCGCGTGCAGGTGCAGCGGCTGGTCGACACGGCCGTGGAAAAATTCGGGCGGATCGACGTCATGTTGAACAACGCCGGCCTCATGCCCCAGGCGCCGCTGACGCGGCTCCAGGTCGACGAGTGGGACCGGATGATCGACGTGAATCTGAAGGGCGTGCTTTACGGCATCGCCGCAGCGCTGCCGCACATGCAGCGGCAGAAGTCCGGACACATCATCAACGTCTCCTCCGTGGCCGGCCACAAGATCCGGGCGGGGGCGACGGTCTACGCCGCGACCAAGTTCGCCGTGCGGGCGCTTTCCGAGGGGCTGCGCCTGGAGGTGAAACCCTATAACATCCGCACGACGATCATCTCGCCGGGGGCGGTCGCCACCGAGCTTCCGGACAGCGTGACGGATCCCGAGACCGCGACGCGGATCCGGCAGTTCTACGAGCAGACCGCGATCCCGGCCGAATCGTTCGCACGGGCGGTGGCCTTCGCCATCGGCGAGCCGGACGACGTGGACGTGAACGAGATTCTCTTCCGGCCCACGCGCCAGGAATTGTAAGGCGGCCGGTGGATGGAAGGCCACCGGTCGCCCGTAAACGGGCTTCCTTCGAAAGGGAACCGGTCCTGCATTGGGGACGGGTTCTCGGGAACGCAGAACGCAAAACCCAGAACCCCAATCCAACGCCGCCTCATGGCGCCGCCACGATCCTCGTTTCCGGCACCGGACTATAGGCCCGGGGAGCCCCGGTGAAGCGGATCTCGAACCGGTCGAGGGTCACTCCGGGATCGAGCGCGTAGGCCGTCAACGTATGCGCCCCGGGAGCGAGCCGGAGGTTCGGGAGCGTTTCGATCGCTTCGTTGGTCAGCACGTGCTGGCGCCAGGCTTCGCTGAACTCCGGGGCGAAGAAATCCAGCACCCGCGGCGGCGCCCCGTCGATCGACACGGCGATGCGCACGCCATCCCCGCTCGTGATCGGAAAGGTGGGCAGTGCGACCGCCCGCAGCTCGGCGCGGTCGTCGGTCGTGGTGGTGGCGAACCGGTACGTGGCGCTCGGCGCCCGCCGGATCGCCGCCGGATCGGCGGCGTTGACCGAGGGCAGGTCCAGCCGCCCGCGCAGGTCCGCGCCGGTGTGGCCCAACCCGTCCAGCACCTCCCAGCCGTCGCTGCGCGCGTCGGAGTGCACCGCGTAGATCGAGACGAGGTGGTTCGCCTCGATGAAGGAGACGTTCGTCACCTGATTGGGCGGCGCGAGGTGGACGTGCACCGCGACGGGTTGCCGGAACTTGGGCCCCGTGATGATCACGTCGCCGGAGCCGCCGGCCGGCGCTTTGGCCCAGTCGATCGAGACCAGGATGCGGTCCTCGAAATGGTGGTCGCCGGGCGAGAAATGGCCGGCGGATTGGCTCAATTTGATCCACGGTGCCGGCGTGACCTTGGCAGGATCCAGGCGGTCCTGGGCGAAGGCGTTGATCGGCATGGCGGCCGTGGCGGTCCAGGTGGCGGCGAAGGGTCCCTGGGCGAAGACATCGATGTAGTGCGTCTCCCGCAACTCGGGGTGGAAGAGGGGCAGGCTGGGCGTCCACCAGCCGGTGCCGTCGAAAAACGCCCCGCCGTCGACCTGCACGCCGCACTTCTCGGTGCCGGCGGCGTTCCAGGTGGGCACGCGCGGCGCCTCGAAGATCGGCAGGTCGTGCGGGAGCGGATCGATCATGTGGCGCCATTTGCCGCCCGCGACCTGCTCGTTATAGAAACGCGCGTTGGCGAGGATCCGCTGCTGCGCCGCCTGCACGCGTTCCGCGTAGACGTTCGCGCTCTCGCGCTGCTGGAGGCCGTAGGTGATCGCCTTGTCGAGGTCGAGCTGGCGCAGTTTGAGGTCGGCGGCGCCGTCGATCTGATATTGCACCAGCTCGTAGAACGCGTCGCGCCGGTCGGCCGGCATGTCCGCCATCAGCGCCGCCGCCTTTTCCTTGAGGCGGCGGTACGCGTCGGCCCGGCGGGCGTACTCGTCGCCCAAGGCGAGCGGGTTGAACGCCGTCTGCTGAATCGCGGTCTCCGGGAACACCTCGGTCCAGCCCATGAACTCGGGATTTCGGTCGAACGCGAGCCGGTAGTACTGCCAGAGGAGGCCGGCGATCGCTTCGGCGTGGGCCGGGCCGAATGTCTGTTCGACCCAATGCCGCAGGTAGGCCCGGGCGCTCGCACCGGTGCCGAAGGCCGGCGTATCGAACGCGAGGGCGAGGAAGAATTGCGTGAGAAACTCCCCGGGCTTGATCGAACCGACGTTGAGGATCCAGAGGCGGCGGTCGTCGAACCGGTACGCCTTTGACATCTCCTCCCACATCAGCGCCGGATGGGTCGTTTGCAGCCACAGGTAGGACATCGGCGGGCCCCAGAAGGTGTCGTGGTAGTAGACGCCGGACCCGCCACTGCGACGGCGCTCCGCGGCGTCGGGCAGGTGGCGGATATAGCCGAAGTCATCGTCGGGCCAGTTGATGGTGATGTCCGGCGGAAGCTGGATCAGGCCGGTCTCGTAGGCGGGGAGAACCTCCTTGTAGGGGGTGAAGACCTGCGGCGCCTCGCTGGCGGGCTGATGGAGGGTCGTGCTGAGAATCGTCCGCTGGGCGGTGATCACGTCGTGGAGGACGTCGGCCATGGCTTCCGGCGTGCTCACGCCCTGCATCGGGAAGTCGTCGACGTTGCGCAAGCCCACCGTGTAGAGGTTCTCGTATTTCCCGAATTCCCGCACCGCCTCGGTCCAGTAGTTGATCATTTCCCGGCGGTTGGTGAGCCAGTTGTAGGGTCCGCGCTTTGTGGCATCCCACTCGGTCGAATTGGTGCGCAGGTGCATCTCGACGTGGGAACTGCCGCGCACGATGGCATAGGCGGCGGCCAGGCGGGCGTTCTCGGGGATGGCGTTGAACGGCGTGTCGGCGTTGGTCATCGCCGGCCAGATCGTGTTGGCCTTGAGGCGCCACAGGAGCTCGAAGATGCGGGCATAGGTGCGCGGCCCCATGTTGCCCTGCCGGGGATCGTAGGTCTTGCCCGCCCAGGGATTGAGGCCGTGCGCGCCGGCGTTGAGGAAAATCCCGCGGTACTTTACCGACGGCTCCCGAGAATAACGGAGCGTCCCGTCGACCGCGAGGTGGTCGACCCGGCGGATGGTGACGTCGGCCCACCATTCCCAGGGAGACACGCCGAGTTCGCGGGTGAGGTCGATCACGCCCCAGATCGTTCCGCGCGGGTCGGAGCCGAAGATCAACAGGGCGGACTCCCGGGGATTCCCCGGCGCCGGGACGACGGCGCGCCCGTAGGTTTCCCATTGGCCGGCGATCGGCGCGGCGCTGACGTGGTTGGCTTTGAGGAGGGCGGCGATCGGCGGCGAGTCGGCGAGACCGATGATGACCGCCGATCCCTGCACCGCGGCGAAGTCGGCGGTCACCGTCGGCGGGCGCCCGGTCAAGGCGGTGAGGTCATGCTTGAGCAGCCGGGCAACCCCGGCGATGGGCGCGCCGCCGTGGGCATCGTAGACGACGGAGGTCACGACCGCGCCGTCGATCAGGACGAAGACTGTGGCGCGCGTGGACCCCGTCACGACCAACAGGGCGCCGGCGAGCAGGGAAAGCCGACAGGAGACGGATCGGGCGAAGGTCATGGGAGTGAAAGCGGCGGCCCCCGGGAGGGGCGGTTGAGTGGAGGGGCGAAGCGGCGGCAATCGAGCCTGGGATCGAACCTCGAAAAACGCCAATCGCCCAACGCGGCAAGGGAGGCGCCGGTCCAACAGTAGACGCGGCGCCACCGCTGGCCTAAAATCGTCTGCGCAGGTCGGCCACGAGCACGGCCAGGCCGCCGAAAACGAAGATCCAGCCCAATACCACGGCCACTGCGCTTTCGGTCGTATTCCAGGTATCGCCGAGCTTGGCGGTCAACAGCCCGCACAGCCCGACCACCATCAGCACGATGCCGTACGAAAGGGCGCTTCTTCTGGGTTGGTCTGCGTTCATGACGCGGATGCTTCGGTGCGCGGCTCCGGTTTAGCAGGCGGGCTTCCGTCGATCAAGCCCCCGCACGCAGCCGTGTCTCGCCGTGGCCACCCGCGGATGGGGCTCCGGCGCCGCCGGTTTTGGCCTTCAGTTTGCCGCGATTGCGCCGTTTGCCGTACCGTCCCTTTCAGCCATGTTCGCCCACATCGCAACCGTGATTCGCCCGCCGGCGTCCGCGCCGGCGATTGACGGGCGCTTCCTGCTTCCGGCCCCGCGGGTGTTGCCCCGCCTGCGCCGGTTGTTGGCGGATCCGCGGGCGGACATGTTCGCGATCATGGATCTGGTCCGGCTGGATGCGGCGCTGACCGTGTGCGTCATCCGCCAGGCCAGCCGCCCGGGTTCCGGCGGGAACGCCGATTGTCGGACGATCGAGGACGCGGTGAACCGGCTGGGTCTCCGCGAGGTGCGCCGCCTCGTGGCCAAAGCCGCGGCGCTCGCCGACGAGCCGCCCGCGGAGGTCCGGGCCGGCGAACGGAGCACGGCCTGGCGGGAATCGGTGGCCGGCGCGTTTGCCGCGGCCGCGGTGGCCGCGCGCGCCGGCGAGGACATGGCCACGGCCTACACGGTGGGCCTGCTGCACCAGGTGGGCCGTTCGAGCCTCCTGCACTTCGGGCTGCACCATCGCGTCGCGGGCCGGCGGGCGGCCGCGGAGTACC
>JBJKRD010000033.1:0-3628 GCA_046704925.1 Opitutaceae bacterium
AGGGCGTCGAGGGTGAACCGGGCGGACACCTCGGCGATGCGGCCGGCGCCCTTGGTGATCACCACGAAGTTGATGACCACGAGAATGCAGAACACCACGGCGCCGACCACGAAGTTGCCCTGGACGACGAAATGGCCGAACGAGTCGATCACATGGCCGGCGTAGCCGTGGACGAGGATCAGGCGCGTGGAACAGATGTTGAGCGCCAGGCGATAGAGGGTCAGCGCAAGCAGGACGGTGGGGAAGCCGGAGAACTCCGGCGGATCCTTCACGTAGACGACGACCAGCAGGACCAGCAGCGCCATCCCGATGTTCAGCGCCAGCAGGGTGTCGAGGAGAAACGCCGGCACCGGCAGGACGAGCAGGAGCACCGTGCCGAACAGCGCGAAGGTGAACAGCAGGTCCGCGCGCCGCAGCAGGCGGTTGAGATGGGCGGAGGCGGAGGTCGGCATGGCTCCGATCATGCGGAGGTTTGCGCCCGCCGGGCCTTGAGCCGGTAGAAATAGTAACGGTGCGTGCGGTAGACGACGGCCAGGATGCCGGCGACCGCCTGGTACAGTTCGGCCGGGATGGACTCGCCCACCCGGCCCATCGCGAACAGGACGCGCGCCACGGGCTTGTCCTCGACCACCGGCACCTCGTGTTGCGCCGCAATCTCCTTGATGCGCCGGGCGAACCGGTTCTCGCCCTTCGCCAGCACCACGGGGGCCGCGTCGACGTTGCGCTCGTACTTGAGGGCGACGGCATAGTGCGTGGGATTGGTGACGACGACGTCCGCGGTCGGCACCGCGGACAGCATCTGCTTTTGGAGCAACCGCCGGGCGAGCCGCCGTTGCACGGCCTTGAGCAGGGCGTTGCCCTCGGTGTTGCGCCGCTCGTCCTTGACTTCCTGGCGGGTCATCATGAGGCGCCGGCGGGTGCGGAACGCCTCGTAGGCGTAGCTCGCCGCCGCGATCACCACCACCGCCAGCAGCATGCGGCCGAGGAAGGCGAGGGTCGCGTGGTAGATGAAGTGGCCGAGGTAGGCCGACTCCACCGGGGTGTGAAAGAGCGGATCGTTGATCACCGCCCGGACGCCGCCGTAGAGCGCGACGCCGACCGCGGCCAGTTTCAGGACGTCGATGCCGAAATGGGCGATGGTGTCCTTGGAGAAGACCCGCTGCAGGCCGGCGAAGGGATCCAGCCGCTCCCATTTCACGCCGAAGGCCTCGGGCGTCAGTTGGAATCCGCTCTGGATGCCGCCGGCCAGCAAGGCGGCGCCGGCGCAGGCGAGGACGATCGGCAGCAGGATCCGGGCGATGACCAGCCACGCGGCTCCCAGTTCGGCGTCGGCCGTGTCGAGCGAGAGGTGGGCGGTGCCGAGGCGGGAAAAGGTGTTGAGCGTGAACGAGCCGAGGACCGTGGACGCCTGCGTGGCGGTGAGCGCGAATACCCCGAGCGCCGCGGCCAGCATGAAAGCCAGTTGGAGCTCCTGCGATTTGGCGAATTCGCCCCGCTCCATGGCGTCGGTGATGTGCTTCTCCGTCGGCTGTTCAGTCTTTTGCTCTTGGTCGTTTTCGGCCATTGGCGATGCCTTAAGCACTGGCAATGCCAAGAGAGGTCGGGGTGACCGAACGCCGTGGTAAACAATGAGTTCGGAGCAAACGTTCTCCGGTTGAGCCGGTGATCCGCCGGCGACCCGGCGGCGGCTGATCGCAAAGGGCAATTTTTGCCGCCACCTGGCGGCGGTTCCCCGGGCGGCCGGTCCGACCGGCGGGTTCCTGCAACCGCCTAAGCTGCTATCTGGTAGGCAAAATCTGCAGCAGCCGGACCGGAAGCGCGTCGAACTCGCCCCAAAGGTACCGACCGAGGAGGGCGCCGGAGCCGGCCAGCAGGGCCGAGCCCAACAGCACCCGCAACGGAAAGCTCATGACAAACACACCCATGCGGGGCACGGCCCGGCCCAGGATGGAAAACGCCAGCGTGACGAGGAAATTGAGGGCGATGAACGGAGCGGCGATCCGCACGGCCAGCTCGATGGACACACCGGTCAATCGAATCAGCGTGTCGGCGGCATCCGGACCGAACGCACCGGAACCGGCGGGCGCAAAATCGAACGAACGGGCGAAGGCCTCGAGGACGCCGAGATGGCCGCCCAGCAGGAAGAACATCACGCCGGCGAACATCGAGAGGAAGGTCGGCAGCGGCTCGGCATCCGGGGTCGGGGTGTCGAAGCCCGGTCCGGCCACCAGCCCGATCTCGGTGACGATGATGCGGCCCGCCATCTCGATGGTGACGAAGACCAACCGGCCGACAAAGCCCATCGCCAGGCCGGTGAGCACCTCGCCCGCGGCGGCGATGACGAGGGTTCCGTAAGTGAGGGGACCGGGGCCCGTGTGGGGCACGAGGCCGTACAGGAGCGTGGCCAGCAGAAGGGCGAAGCCCACCCGCAGCGTCACCGGGATGGGCTTGGCACCCAGCGAAGGGAGCACCACGATCACCCCGGCGGCCCGCAGCAGGATCATGAACCACGCCAGAAGCGATGCCAGCGACATGGGCCGAAGGCGGTCAGGACCCCATGGAGGGCATGCGCGAAATCATCGCCACCGCAAACTCCGCCATCGTGCGCAGGAGCCAGGGCGCCAGGATCAGGGTCGCCAGGGCGAGGGCGATGAGTTTGGGGGCAAACGACAGGGTCTGCTCCTGCAGGCTGGTCACCGACTGGAGGAGGCTCGTGAAGAGCCCGACCACCAGGGTCACCGCCAGGAACGGGGTGATCACGTACAGGGAGAGCAGGACCGTGGATTTGAAGAGATCGATCGCGACGTCGGGATTCATCAGTGGAAGCTCTGCACGAGGGAGCGGACGACGATGTGCCACCCGTCGACGAGGACGAACAGCAGCAGCTTGAAGGGCAGGGAGACCACGACCGGGGGCATCATCATCATGCCCAGCGCCATCAGGACGGAGGATACGAGCAGGTCGATGATCAGGAACGGCAGGAAGATCAGAAAACCCATCTGGAACGCGGTCTGCAGTTCGCTGATCACGAAGGCGGGCACGACCACCCGCAGTGGCAGGTCCTTGACCGGAGTCGGGCCGAAACGGCCCAGTTCCAGGAAGAACTCGATGTCGCGGGTGCGCGTCTGGCGGAGCATGAATTCCTTCAGGGGAACCGACGCCCGGTCCAGGGCCTCCGTCGAGGTGACTTTGCCCGCCAGATACGGCTGGAATGCATCCTGGTTCATCCGGAGGAAGACCGGCCCCATCACAAAGAAGGTCAGGAAGAGCGAGAGCCCGACGATGATCTGGTTCGCCGGGGCGTTGGGCACCCCCAGCGCGGAGCGGACGAATCCCAGGACGATGACGATGCGGGTGAAGCACGTCATCAGGATCACGAGCGAGGGCGCCAGCGTGAGCAGCGTCATCACAAGGACGATCTGCACGGCGACGCTCACATCGCCGGTCTGGTGGGATCCCTCGAGATTCAACGTGAGGCGCATCGGACCGGCCGCCGCGCCGACGGTCGCGGCGGGTTCGGGGGCGGCCGGGGCGGACTGGCCGAACGCCGGCGCGAGGAGGCCGCCGAACGCCAGGCAGGCGGCCAGCAGGAGGACCGGGCGGCGCGGGAGGTTCACGGGTCGGTCTC
>JBJKRD010000034.1:0-4006 GCA_046704925.1 Opitutaceae bacterium
CCGCCACGCGGTCCTTCAGGGAAAACAAGGATTCGAGATAGGTCTGCGTGCTCATGAAGAAAATCCACCAAGCCGCGTTTCCCCCTCCAAGGCAAGCGCCGCCTGACGCCCGGCGCCGGCCTCCCGGGCTTGAACCGCCGCCGGACACGGGCATGGTGCCCGCATGTCCCGGCCGCCAACCATCCGCCGATGAACCGCCCTGACCTTGATCCGGCGCAAGCCGCCGCCGCCGCCCAGTTCGAACGCCAAAGCGACCGCTACGGCAAAACCCATATTCTTGCCGACACGGCTGACGTCGCCGCCGGTCTTGCGGGCGTGCCCGGGCCGGCCGGGGGCGCCGCGCTCGACATCGCCACGGGCGGCGGCCACACCGCGCTCTTCCTGGCCCGCCAAGGCTGGCAGGTCACCGCCGGCGACCTCGCCCCCCGCATGCTGGAGAACGCCCGGAAACTGGCCGCCGACGCCGGTTGCGAGATCCGGACCCGGTTGTTCCCGGCGGAGGCAATGCCGTTTGCCGACGCGACGTTCGACCTGGCCACGGTCCGGGTGGCCCCGCACCACTTCAGCTCCCCGGAGCGTTTCGTGGCCGAGGCGGCACGGGTGCTCAAACCCGGCGGGCACCTGCTGGTGATCGATGGCAGCGTGCCCGACGACGACCCGGAGACCGAGGCGTGGCTGCATCGGGTGGAGAAATGGCGCGACCCCAGCCATGGACGCTTTCTGTCCCGGACCGCCTGGGAGGCGCTGGTGGCGGCCGCCGGCCTGGCCGTGCTCCGCTCCACCCTGCAACCGATGAAGCAGCCGGACCTCCAATGGTATTTCGACACCGCGGCCACGCCGGTCGAAAACCGGGCGCAGGTCCTGGAGGCCGTCCGCACCGCCTCCCCGCGGGTCCGGGCGGCGCTGCGCCTCGGGGAGGAGGCCGGCCGCATCGTCTGGTGGTGGCCGCGCCTCACTTTGCTCGCGCGGAAGCGGTGACCCGCCGGCGGATCGTTGACGGCGTCGTCAGATCCCGTGGCGGTGAGCCAGGTAGTAGGCAAACAGCCACAACGGCGTGCCGAGCAACCCGATCGCGAGGTAGACCGCGATGGCGACGCCGAGGTGGCGGAACAGATGCGCGCAGGACATTTGTCCCCTCTCGTCGCAGATCGTCGTCCCGGTCAAGCAGCCCCACACATGGGTGCCGTGGATCAGGCACAGCAGGCCGAGACCGCCGAAGATCCAGAAGATCGTCGTGCCGTAAGGCTGCGTGAGGAAGATCGACACGACGATGCCAATGAACCAACACACGTCGGCCAGTCCATAGGCAACGACGATCTCCGTACGCTTCGACAGGGTCATGGGGCAACTCGAGCTAAAACCGCACTGCAAAAACGAGTTGCCTGGTGTTGGGTGCCAAGAACGTGCAGGACCTCTTGGTCGATGTCAACGGATGGTTTTGCACATCGCCCGGACCGAGCCGCCGGGCCGGCCGTTGGTCCGGCGGGAGCGAAGGTGCCCAGGTTCCGGCGGCCGAACGTTGCCGGGTGGTGCGCCGGATCGACGCAAAGCCGCTTGCGGCGACCGCACACCCGCGTTCCCTTGCCTCCATGCGCCGCATTCCGCTGGAGGACAATTACGACGACGAGATCAACAAGGCGCAGCGCGGGCTGCGGCTGCGCGACGAGGAGCTGGCACAACGCGCCGGCCTGGCCCCCGCGGCCCTGCGCGCCCTCAAGGGCGGTGCGTTCGACGAGGCGGCGGCGCGCGCGGTGGCCCCGGTCCTGCGGCTGGGCGCCGACCAGCTCGCGGTCCTCGGCCGCAAGGCCTGGTACCCCGAGGCGCCCGTGTTTCCGCGGGGCTTCGCCATGTTCAACACGGCCTTCGACGACATGACCGTGAACAGCTATCTGGTCTGGGACGCCGCCACCCGGCTGGCCGCGGCCTTCGACACCGGCGCGACCTGCGCCCCCATGCTCGATGCCATCGGCGCCGAGAAGCTGTCCGTTCGCTACCTGTTCCTGACGCACACCCACGACGACCACGTGGCCGACGTGGCGCGCCTGGTCGCGACGACGGGCGCCGAAATCTGGTCGTCCGAACTCGAACCTTATCCGGGCGGCAAGACCTTCCGCGAAA
Organism: Opitutaceae bacterium; assembly: GCA_046704925.1. Lineage (GTDB taxonomy): Bacteria > Verrucomicrobiota > Verrucomicrobiia > Opitutales > Opitutaceae > Fen-1467. Next base: position 2,119 of record JBJKRD010000034.1, read on the forward strand.
ACCAGACCTTTCACCTCGGCGGCCTGGCCATCAGGACCCTCACCACCTCGGGGCACTCGCCCGGGCAGACCACCTTCTTTGTCACCGGCCTGTCGTGGCCGCTGGCCGTCTGTGGCGACTCGCTGTTCGCCAGCTCGATGGGCAGCGGTCTGGTTTCCTACGAGGACCAGTACCGCAACAACGTGGAGAAGATCTTCACGCTGCCCCGCGACACGGTGCTCGCGGCGGGCCACGGTCCGCTGACGACCCAGGCGCAGGAACGGAAGCACAATCCGTTTTTCGCGCGGTAGACCCGATGGGTCGGCCGTGCGGAGCGTTCCTGCCACCCCCGGGGCCCGGCGCGGACGTTTGCGCACGTGCCGGAACGCGTTTTGTTGATTCCCGCGCATGTCCCCACGCCCGGCGGCCGTTTCCGGACCGCACGATCCCTATGCCGCACTTCGCCACGCGCCGTTCAGCGCCTACCTGATCGGCGGCTGGCTGGCCTCGGTCGGGCGCCAGGCGGTCACCGTCACGGCGGCCTGGGAAATCTATCAATGGACGCACTCCGCGACCGCCCTGGGCTTGGTCGGGTTGGTCAATGCGCTGCCGCTCCTCGCCCTGTCGCTGCCGGCCGGCGCCCTGGCCGACCGGTTCGACCGGCGGCGCATTCTGCTCGTGAGCCAGGTGGTCATCATCGCGATGTCGGCGGTGTTGGCCTTCCTCTCGCTCTATCACGCCCGGCTGCCGGCGTGGGGCCCGCTGCGATGGAGCAACGGCGTTTTGCGTTCCACCGCCCGCCTCTTCGAGCACCAGGCCGGCGCCGGCGGCCTGCGCTTCGACGAGCCGGCCCTGCCCCTGATGTATCTCGACCTGCTGGTGATGGCCGGTGCGCGGGTGCTCGCGTGGCCCGCCCGGGCCTCGCTCGTACCCTGGCTCGTGTCATTGCCCGCGCTGAGCAACGCCATCGCCTGGAACTCCAGCGCCTTTGAGGTCGCGGCCATGGTCGGCCCGGCCCTGGGCGGCTTCCTCATCGTCGGCATCGGCTATGCCGGCGTCTACGTCCTCGATGTCGCCCTCGGCGCGATTTACTGCGTGTTGCTGGCCCGCATCGTGTATTTCACGCCGCCTGAGCCGGCGGCCGCCCTCCGCTCCTGGCGCAGCCTGCTGGCCGGCGCCGAATTCGTCTGGCGGCGGAAGCCAATTCTGGCTGCCAGCACCCTGGATCTCCTCGCCACGTTGCTGGGCGGAGCCATCGCCCTGCTGCCGATCTTCGCCGACGACATTCTGCACGTGGGGGCCATCGGACTCGGGTGGCTGCGCGCCGCGCCGTCGATCGGCGCGTTCGGCATGGCGCTGTGGACGGCGCACCGGCCGCCCTTGCGCCACCCGGGCCAGACGTTCTTGTGGTCCGTGGCGGGATTTGGCGGCGCCATCGTGGTCTTTGGGCAGTCGCGCTGGTTCTGGCTGTCTTTTGGCGCCCTTGTGCTGACGGGGATCTTTGACAATGTAAGCGTGGTCGTGCGGCAGTCGCTGGTCCAACTGCTGACGCCGGACCCGCTGCGCGGACGCGTGACGGGATTCAACCAAATCTTCATCGGCTCATCGAACGAACTGGGCTCGCTGCGGGCGGGGCTGATGGCCGCTTGGCTCGGCCCGTTGGTGGCGACCGTCTTCGGAGGCGCGTGCACCCTGGCGGTGGCGCTCGGGGTGGCCCGGGTGGCGCCGGGCCTGCGCCGTCTGCCCGCGCTGCACACCCTGCGGCCCGATTGACCCGCGACGCCATTTCGGCACTTGCGCGCCCCGGTCAAATCGCGCAACGTGCCCGTTCTGTTTTTTTGGGCGCGGTAGCCAAGTGGTAAGGCCGGGCTCTGCAAAAGCCCTATGCGCCGGTTCGATTCCGGCCCGC
>JBJKRD010000035.1:0-4399 GCA_046704925.1 Opitutaceae bacterium
GTATGACCCAAACGCCCCGCGTCGGGAAGGTTTTCTTGAGGCCGCTCCTGTGACACCTCTCGGTCCTTCGCCACGCTCAGGCCAGGCGATGCCGCCCTATACCGAGGGAACCTGCGGTTGAGCGGCGGAGGCCCCGAATTGCCCCATCGTGTCGGAATCGTGGCGGCATTCGGCCTGTCCCGCCATAGCCGGGAGGCGACGGCGGACGATGCCGCCCTACACTCGGAAGGCCGGATATCTGTAGGGCGGGGTCGCCGAACCCCGCCTCTTCGCCTTGCGCCGTGGCCAATCGCCGGCGATAAATCCCCACCCCTATGCCCGAGCGCGAGCACCTGCGCCGCCTGGTGTCCGTCTGGCTTCCGCAACCCGTCTACTTCCTGACGGTCTGCGTCGCCGGGCGTCGGCGGGTTCTGCACCGTGCGCCGGTCGCAAATCTCATGACCCAAACCTTGCGGGGCGCGCGCCAAGTCCACGGATGGGCCGTCGGTCGTTTCGTAATCATGCCCGATCACATCCACTTCTTTGCCACCGCGATGTCGCCAGCCAAAGACCTCTCGGCATTCATGAGAGATTGGAAACGTTGGTCGGCGCGTCAGATTGAGCAATGCACGGCGTTTCCATCGCCGATTTGGCAACGAGAGTTCTTCGATCACGTCCTGCGTTCTCGACACAGCTACGATGCCAAATGGCTTTACGTGCGACAGAATCCGGTTCGGGCCGGCTTGGTGAAGGTTTCTGACGACTGGCCTTATCAGGGCGAATGCGAAGCGTTGGGTTATCGTGATCGCACGGTCGATAGTTGACAGGGCGGCATGGCTGATTTCACGCCTAACGGCGCTCGGTGCGGCGATGCCGCCCTACACTCGGAAGGCCGGATCTCTGTAGGGCGGGGTCGCCGAACCCCGCCTGATCGCTTCGCGCCCTTCACTGACTTCTGGTCTCTGGCCCTGGCTTCCCTCCTCCGCCAAGGCTGCGGAGGGCAGGCCGGCCTCCGCCATTCGCCATTCGGCACTCGGCACTCGGCAATCTCTCACTCGAACAGGCTCATCTGCGCCGGATCGACCCGACCGCGCATGAGCCGGCGCAGGAAGGCCGACCGATGGGCCGGACAACGCCCGAGCCGCAGTACGGCGTCGCGGTGTTCGTCGGTGCCGTATCCCTTGTGCTGGGCGAAACCGTAGCCCGGAAACTCGCCGTCCAGCGCCGTCATCATGCCGTCCCGCGTGACCTTGGCGACGATGGACGCCATGGCGATGCACAGCGACCGGGCGTCGCCGCGCACGATCGGGGTATGGGGATAGACGAAGCCCCGCAGGGCCAGCCCGTCGATCAGGATCCGGCAGGACACCTGCGGCTGGAAGGCGCGCACCTCTTCGGCGCTCGCGAACAGGTCGGGCTCAACCTTCCGCTCGAACGCGGTCGGCGGGTAAAGGCCCTCCAGGGCCCGTCGCATCGCCAGCTTGGTCGCCCCCAGGATGTTCCACTCCTCGATCTCGGGCACCGATGCCACTCCGGCCGTCAGCCGCAATTGGCCCTCCGCCGCCAACCGCTGGAGATCGGCGTGCACCTCGGTCCGCTGCTCGGGCGTCAGTTGCTTGGAATCGTTCACCCGGCCGCTCCGCGCCACCGCCCAGCGGCCCTCCAGGAACTCCTGCGTCACCAGCACCGCCGCCGCCACCACCGGCCCGGCCAGCGCGCCCCGGCCCGCCTCGTCGACGCCGATGAGTTCCGCGTGGCCCTCGATCTGTTTGAGGTCGAATCCGCGGAGCTGGCGGCGCTTGGGCATGGCGACTAGTGAATCTGGAAGCCCGCGGAACTTGCAGGAGCCTGTTCGCAGGCGATCCCCCGGGCGTTGAAAGTGAGGGTGAAGGTGAGGGTGAAAGGTCGGAGGCGGGCCCCCTCGCCCTCACGTTCACTGCCCTTCGGCTCCGACTCCATTTTCGGCAAGCTCCCAGCGACCGGCGAACGGCCCTTCACTCCCGCCGCCACTCGATCCGCTCCTTCGGTTTGGGCAGCGGCAGTTCGGCGAGTCGCCCCGCGGCGGCCACCACTTCGTAAGCGGTGCGGAAATGCAGCTTGGCGAATTCGCGCAGGGCCGGCGCGCCGAACCGGTCCACGATGGTCGCCGCCTGCTCCTTCACCTTCGAACCCGCGCCCTTCTGCAGCGGGCCGCCAAAACGCTGGGCCAGCTTCTTCATCGCCCGCACGTACTCGGCCCGCGCCACGACCGACGCCGCCGCCACCACCGGGTCCTCCTCGGCGCGGACCCGCATCTTCAGCTCGAAATGCTTCACCGCCTTCTTCGCCAGCTCGCGCTGGGTCAGCGGCTGTTTCGAAAACTGGTCGAGCAGGCCCCACGGCACCCATTTCTCGTTCAGCGCCTGCTCCAGCGCCGTGGCGTGCTGCCAGGCCAGCAGCCGGTTCAGGTTGGCGCCGGGCCGCAGCATCAGTTCGTTGTACTTGGTCATCCCGCAGGCGCAGGTCTTGGCGATGGCGCCGCGCGTCTTCCGGATGAGTTCGTCGAACTTCAGGATCTGCGAATCGGCCAGCCGCTTGCTGTCCTTCACGCCGGCCTTGATCCACCCCTCGATCGCCGGCCGGTCGGCGATCACGGTGGCGGCGACCACCGGGCCGAAAAGATCCCCCTTGCCGCTCTCGTCCAGGCCCGCGTGGGCCTCGAACCACTCGGGGTGCGTCACGTCGTCGTAGCCCAGGCGGGGCGCCTGGGTGACCTCGGCCTCCAGCGTGTGGAGCACAAAGTCCTCGGTCCCCTTGCCGGCGATCACCACCACCTTCCGCTTGTCGTAGGCGGTCACGTTCACGTCCGGCCCGCGGAAGGCGAACCGCGCGTAGGGCACCTCCATGGCTTCCCACCCCCGCGCCGCGCAGATCGCGCGCAACTGGTCCAGTTGCGCGTCCTCCAGCTTGATGGTGTAGGTGCTGAGCTTCCAGGGTGCCTCGTCTTCTGCGTCGAAACGGCCGGTCATCGGGCCTCCATAGCCGCAAAGAGCCGTCAAAAACGCAAAGGCTAAAGCGCGGAGCCCCGGCTCCCGTGGTGCCGTCTTTCCCCTGCCCCGCCGCGGCGGCGGGGCCAGCCGGCAGGCGCCCCCCAAAGGCAGCCAAGGATGGCGGCGCTACTCCTGACCGCCGCGCGCGGTCCGGAGGTAGCGCCGGCTTCCAGCCTGCTTGCGTCGAAAGAGCCGGCGGGTTGCCGGTGGCACGCCTCCGATCCGGACTCGCCCCCGTCCACAGGTTTGTCGGCGACCAAACGGACCGCGCCGCGTCCGCCCGCCAACCCGGGCTTTCATCCGGCGGGGTTTTGTGTTTGCTGGGCGCATTCGTGGCCACTCCCGCGCACCTGACCCTCGTTCGACGCCAAGCGTCCTTCCAGCGCGCCCTCCTCGACTGGTATCGGGTCCACCATCGGCCCCTGCCCTGGCGCAAACACCCGTCGCTCTACCGCACCGTGGTGTCGGAATTCATGCTCCAGCAGACGCAGGTCGCGACCGTGCTGCCCTACTTCGCGCGCTGGATGGCGGCGCTGCCCGATTTCGCCGCGCTCGCGGCCGCCCCCGAGGCCCAGGTTTTGAAACTCTGGGAGGGCCTGGGGTACTATTCGCGGGCCCGCAACCTGCATCGTCTTGCCCAGGTCTTGGTCGGCCGGCCGGAGCCGCCCCGCACGCCCGAAGCCTGGCGCGAACTCCCCGGCATCGGGCCGTATTCGGCAGCCGCGATCACCAGCCTGGCGTTCGGCGTCCCCGCCGCCTGCGTGGATGGCAATGTCGTGCGCGTGCTGGCGCGGCTGACCGCCGATGGCGCGCGGTTGCGCGACGGCGCGACCGCCGCCCGGCGCTTCGCCCCCCTGGCCGACGCCCTGCTCCGGCGCGACGAACCCGGGACCCACAACCAGGCGATGATGGAGCTGGGGGCGCTGGTCTGCCGGCGCCGCCAGCCCCGTTGCCCCGTCTGCCCGGTGCGCCGGTTTTGCACCGCCGCGGGCCGCGGGAATCCCGAGGATTTTCCCCGTCTGGCCGGCCGGAAGACCGAGGCGCGCGAAGTCGTCCGCGCCTGGTGCGAACATGCCGGCCGCCTGTTGCTGCACCGCGCGCCGGCCGCGGCGCGGCGGCTGGCCGGGCTGCACGAACTGCCCGCCGCGGCGGACCTCGGCATCCCGGCCGCCGCCATCGCCGCCGGTCCCCGGCTCGCCCGCAAGACCCGCGGCATCACCCATCACCGGATCACCGAATCGATCCACGCCGTGGCGCTCACGGTCGCCCAGCGCCGCCGCGCCTCCCGCCGACCCGGCCTGCGCTGGGTACGCCTCGCGGATCTGCATCGTCTCACGCTTTCCGGGCCCCATCGCCGCTGGGTCGACGAGTTGGTCCACGCCCGGCCGTCG
>JBJKRD010000036.1:0-6148 GCA_046704925.1 Opitutaceae bacterium
CTACTGGACCGTCCACGGCAGCGAGGCCAAGATCGGCGACCACATCCACGTGATCACCGGGTTCAACCTGCGGGTGGAGGAGCTGATTCTCTCGAGCCTGGCGTCCGGCACCATGGTCACCTCGCCGGAGGAGCGGCAGCATGGCGTGCTGGTGCTCGACATCGGCTCGGGCACGACGGACTACGTGCTCTACCGGGACGGTGTCGCGAACCAGACGGGCGTCGTGCCGGTGGGGGGCGATCATTTCACCAACGACCTCAGCCTCGGCCTGCGGCTGACCCGCGGGCAGGCCGAGAAGATCAAGCTGCGCCACGGGGCGGCCGTTCAGCGCGCGCGCGACAAGCACGACAAGGTCTGGCTGAACGGCGACTACTCCGTCGGTGACCGCCAGTTTCCGCGGCTGGCGATCGAACAGATCACGGCGGCGCGGGCCCGGGAGCTGCTTGAGGTGGTGCGCAAGAAACTCGGCCCCGCCTTTGTGCCCGAGCAGACGCCGGCCGGCGTGGTGCTCACCGGCGGGGCGGCGCGGCTGACGGGTTTTGACGAGGCGGCGGGCAAGGTGTTCGGCGTGCCCGGGCGGCTGGGAGAGGCGCCGGCCTGGGTCGCCGACGAGCTGCGCGACCCGGGCTTCAGCACGGCGCTTGGCCTGCTCTATTACGGGCTCAGCGCCCAGGCCGAGCAATCCTCGGCCGCCCGGCGCTCCGGAGGTTTCTTCCGGAGCATCAAACGCATCCTCACGCCCACCTGAGGACCAGACCGGGTCGCGGAATAACGGGACCACGAGACCACAAGATCACAGGACCACAAGACCATCCGATCACGCTTCAGCGGTCAGCTGTCTTAGGTCGGTTTCTTTGGAGCATGACGATCGGACCGCCTCCCTCTCACCCTCAATCCCCTCCCGCGCGCTCTTGCCGCGCTCCAACCTCCCGATGCAATTCGATCCGCACCGCAACGAGCTGCCGCTCACCCACGAGATCCTGACCGACCGGACGATCGCGATCAAACTGGTCGGGGTGGGCGGCGGCGGCGCCAACGCCGTCGACCGGCTCAAACTGGCGAACCTCGCGCGCCTGCAATTGGCCGTGGTCAACACCGACCTGCAGGCGTTGTCGTCGTCGTCCGTGCCGGAGAAGGTGTTCATTGGCGGCAGCGTGACCCGCGGGCTCGGGACGGGCGGCGATCCCGCGCTGGGGCAGGAAGCGGCCGAGGCGGATCGCGAGAAGCTGGCGGCGGTGGTCAAGGATTGCGACCTCGTGTTCCTGCTCGCCGGCATGGGCGGGGGCACGGGCAGCGGCGCCGCGCCGGTCCTGGCGGAGGTCGCGGCGGCGCAGGGGGCGCTGGTCATCGCGTTTGTCACGATGCCGTTCAGTTTCGAGGGCGGGCGGCGGTTGAAACAGGCCGAGGAGGGGCTCGTCGCCCTGCGGCGGGTGTGCGACGCGGCGGTGCCCCTGTCGAACGACATCCTGCTGCTGGAGTGCGGGGACGACACGGGGGTGCAGGAAGCCTTTGCCCGCGCCGACGAGTGGATCGGCCGCGGCGTGACGGCGATCTGGTCGATGCTGTTCCGCACGGGTTTGATCAACCTCGACTTTGCGACGTTGCAGCAGGCGTTTCAGTCGCGCGGCGGCAAGACGCTGTTCACCCTCGGCCATGGGGAGGGACCGGAGGCGGTGACGCAGGCGATCGAGAGCCTCAAGCTTTGTCCGTTGTTGCACACGGCGGAGTTCTCCCGCCGGGCGTACCACCTGCTCGTGAACATCATCGGCGGCCCCGACCTCACCCTGCCCATGGTCAACGAGCTGATGACCGCGGTCACCGACCTGTACGGCAAGGACTCCCACGTCATCATGGGGGCGGTGATCGACGGCGCCATGCACCGGCAGCTGGAGGTGTGCGTGCTGGGCACGACCGACATGGGGGGACGCAATTTCGCGCCGCGCCGTCAGCCGGTCGGCGCGCGCGGCCCGGCGGCGCCGCCGCCGAAGTCCCCCGCCACCCGAACACCGGTCGAGTCGGCCGCGGCGAAGGCGGCGGAGGCGGCGCGGGTGGAACAGGACGAGTTTGCCTTCAGCGAGATCGAGAGCCGCGGGTACTTCGACAAGACCGACCGGAATCTCTTCGAAGGCCAGGACCTCGACGTGCCGACCTATCTCCGCAAGGGGATCAAGGTCTCGGCCTAGACGGCGGGGGGGGCGGGCGCCGCCTCGCCTTCCCGGGGGCGGGCGGGAGACCGCGCCCGGGCGTTCGTGGGGGGCTTGGCAACCGTCCGCCTTTTTGCACAGTCGGGGCCATGTTTGTCGACGAATGTGTCATCAAGGTGCAGGCCGGTGACGGCGGGCGCGGCTGCGTGAGCTTCCGGCGCGAGAAGTTCGAGCCCTGGGGCGGCCCGAATGGCGGTGACGGCGGCCATGGCGGCGACATCGTGCTGCTGGGCGATGACGACACCAACAATCTGGTCGACTACAAGTACCGTCCGCATTGGCGGGCCGGCCGGGGGGAGCACGGCCGGGGCAAGGACGAGCACGGAGCCAACGGCGCCGATTGCGTGCTGAAAATGCCCCTGGGCACCGTGGTGCTCGACCCGGAGACGGCCCGGGTCGTGGCGGAGGTCGTGAGCGACGGGCAGCGGGTCGTGTTGTGCCGGGGCGGCAACGGCGGCTGGGGCAACACCCATTTCAAGTCGTCGACCAACCGGGCGCCGCGCCACGCCAATCCCGGTCAGCCGGGCGAACGGGGCGTCTACCGGCTGGTCTTGAAAAGCATCGCCGATGTCGGCCTGATCGGGTTTCCCAACGCCGGCAAGTCCTCGCTCATCCGGCTGTTGACCCAGGCGCGGCCCAAGACGGCCGCGTATCCGTTCACGACGCTGCATCCGCAGATTGGGGTGATCGAATTCGACGGCGACGAACGCGTGCAGATCGCGGACATTCCCGGCCTGATCGAGGGCGCCAGCGAGAACCGGGGCCTCGGGCACCGGTTTCTGCGCCACATCGAGCGCTGCCGCCTGCTGGTGCTGCTGCTGGACATGGCGGGTAGCGACGGGCGCGAGCCGGAAGCCGATCACGCCACCCTGCTGCGGGAGCTGGAGCTCTACGATCCGGGATTGCTGCGGAAGGCGCGGCTGATCGTGGCCAACAAGATGGATCTGCCCGGGGCCGCGGAGCACCTTGCGAAATTCAGACGCCGCCACCGGGGGAGAACGATCGCGATATCGTGCCTGACCGGCGCCGGTGTGCCAGCGTTGAAAAAAGAATTGTTAAAGGGCGTACGGCGGTCGCGGGTTGGTGAAAAAGGGTCGCCTTGACTGTTGCCCAGACCTATTCCCAGCCTCGATGTCGGAACACCGCACATTGCTCATGCGGGCCAACCGTCTCCTTGGAGCGGCCCTCGTCGAGGCCAATCTGGTCAAGATCGAGGATCTCGAGGCCGCCAATGAACGCCTGATCGAGCTGCTGAAGAGCGACGCGGAACGCCAGGCAACCCTCCTCGGGTTGCTGATTTACGAGAAGAAGGTGCTGAGCGAGGACGACCTGCTGCACCACATGGTGGAGAACGACGGCATCGGGATCGTCGACCTCCGCAATTACGACGTGCCGGAGGAGTTCAAAAAGGACGTCGACCTGGGCTCGTGCTGGGCGACGTGGACGGTGCCGTTCGACAAGGAAGAGGAATTCTATCTGGTGGCCAGCGCCTACTACCTCAGCCCCGCGGTGCGCTCGCACTGGGAGAAGCAGCTCGGCACCAACATCCTCTGGTACGCGACGAGCCTCGATGTGATCGCGGATTTCCTCGAAAAGGTGGAGGCGAAGCCGAAGCGCGTTTCGCGGCCGCCGGTACCGATGGTCCCCGCCGGTTTGAAGTCGGCCTGATTCGATACCGCCATGGCCCTGGGCAAGGTTCAGCAACAGATTGTCGCCAAGCTCGAGGAAATGGACCGCCTTTCCCCGGAGCAGAAGGAGACCATCCTTGCGACCCCGGGCGACCTGACGGGCGAAGCCCTCGACAAGCTGCTGCAGGACGAGCACAAGATCACCGACTTTCAGCTTCTCGTCGCCAAGGCGCGAGCCCACGGCCTGATGCCGTTCAACGTGCAGCGGTACCAGGTGGGGCCCACGACCTTCGAGCGGATCCCGCAGGAATTCTGCCAGCAGAATCTGGTGCTGCCGGTCGGTCAGGTGGGAAACTCGCTGCTGATCGCCCTGGCCAATCCTTTTGACGTCTCGGTCTCCACCAAGATCCAGGAGATGGCGGGGAAGCGGGTGATCCGCCTCCTGGGGCGCGAGCGCGACATCCGCGACAAGTTTACCAAGACCCAGCAGGTCGAGGTGCAGTTCACCGACGTGGTGGAGAAGATCGGCCTCGAGTACGGGGCGGTGGAGGAGATCAAGGAGGAGGACCTTTCGAACGAGGAGTCCGGGCCGATCATCGACCTCGCGAACCGAGTCATCGAAGACGCCTATTTCTCGGGCACGAGCGACATTCACATCGAGCCGTGGGAGAAGGAGCTGGTGGTGCGCTACCGCATCGACGGCGTGTGCCAGGAAAAGCTGCGGCTGCCCATCAAGGTGGCCGGGGCGCTCGTCGCCCGTCTGAAGATCATGAGCAACCTGGACATTGCGGAACGGCGCCTGCCGCAGGACGGCCGCATTGTCTTCAAGCAATTCACCCGGAAGAGCATCGACATCGACCTGCGCGTGTCGACCGCGGCCCTGAATTACGGCGAGGGCGTGGTCCTGCGCATTCTCGACAAGCAGAAAAGCACCCTGCCGCTGCAGATGCTGGGCTTCACCGAGGCCAACCTCGCGACCTATCGCAACGTCATCCGCCAGCCCTACGGCATGATCCTCCACTGCGGGCCGACGGGCTCGGGCAAGTCGATGACCCTCTATTCCGCGCTGAACGAGATCAGTTCCCCGGAGGTGGTCATCCGCACGGCCGAGGACCCGATCGAGTACACGCTCGCGGGGATCAACCAGATGCAGATGCACCGGCAGATCGGGCTGACGTTTGCCGCGGCGCTGCGCGCCTTCCTGCGCCAGGACCCCGACATCATCCTCGTGGGCGAAATCCGCGACCGCGAGACGGCCGAGATCGCCGTCGAGGCCGCCCTCACCGGCCACCTGCTGCTGAGCACGCTGCACACCAACGACGCGCCGAGCGCCGTGGCGCGGCTCACCGACATGGACATCGAGCCGTACATGATTTCCGGCTCGCTGCTGTGCGTGTGCGCCCAGCGCCTCATGCGGCGCGTCTGCAAGAACTGCAAGCAGCCGGTCGAGCCCCAGGGACGCGAAAAGGAATTGATCGAGCGGGCCATCGGTTGGAGCGGACCGCTCTTCAAGCACAATCCCCGCGGCTGCCAGCGCTGCAACCACACCGGGTACAAGGGGCGGGTCGGCATCCACGAGCTGATGGTGGTGAACGAGGAGATGAGCGACGGCATCAACAAGAAGCTCGAGACGGCGGAGCTGAAACGCATCGCGGTGCGCGGCGGCATGAAGACCCTGCACCAGGACAGCATGATCAAGGTGAAGGAGGGCGTCTCGACGTTCGAGGAGGCCCTCGCCACGGTGCCGCCGGATCTGTGAGGCCGGCCGCGCCGCGGGTCGATGCCCGGGGTTGCCGGCCTTCGGCGGGACCGCCCGGCCGTCCTGCCCTTTGATCACGCGATGGTGCCGGTCCTGAAGCGCCTTTATGGGGGCGGGGAAGGACCACACTCGGACCGGCGCGGCCTGGACGACCAGGTCTGACTCCAGGATCCGGTGCGATACCGCCGTGGTGTCGTCGTCCTGAATGCATCCCGGCCGATCGAGCACCGCCTGGCAGGCCCCGCAGCCGAGGCAGCCGGCCACCGCCAATCCGGTGAGATTCACGCGCCCGACCCGGTCGCCCGGCCGCTAATCGTCGGCAGTAGCGGCGGCACTAGGAACGGAGCGCCGCACGACGGGTGAACTTTCGCTCCCGTCCGCCCGACTATTGAGATAAAAGCACATCCGCGCCAGCCGGCCGAGGTGCCCGATGGATCCAGCAACCAGAGAATAGGCGGACCTTTATGGACAGATGGGACCAGCGCTTCTGGCGTATTTCCGCCAGCACCGGGTCCTCGCCGGGGCGGCCGAGGATTTGTTGCAGGACACCTTACTTC
>JBJKRD010000037.1:0-6338 GCA_046704925.1 Opitutaceae bacterium
AGCGCCACCAGCAGGACGGCGGCCAGCGCAGCGTTTTCCGCCGTCACGGCGACCCGCACCGGCCAGGGCCGGGCCGCGGAAGACGGCGCGGCGGCTGTGCTCATGGTTTGCCCTGCTGGGCCCGGTAGGCGGCCAGTTCCTGCTGCACCTCGTCGAACATCTCGGCGGGCATCAGCGTGCCGCGGATCATCGGATAGGCCTTCTCGGCCAGCGCCTGCCAGGCGGCTTCGGCCTCCGGCGTGAGTTCTTCAACCGTGAGGCCGCGCTTCTGCATCGCGACCACGGCCTCATGGTTTTCCGCCCGGCTGCGCGTCCGGATCTCCTCGCCCGCCTTCTCGGCGGCTTCCGTCAACTGCGCCCGCAGTTCCGGGGGGTTCTTCTGCCAGGCGGCATCGGTGATGACCGCGGCGCCCACGAGCGGGGCGTAATTGATCCGCAGCATGTACTTCGCGCGCCGATCCAACTGCAAAGCGAGGGCGTAGATCGGCGGTGCCGGGGTCGCGGTCACCAGCCCGGTTTGCAGCGCCGTCGGCAGATCGTTCGCCTCGAGGTTCACGGGATTCTGCCCGATATCGCGCAGGATCTGGGCCTGTTTGGGATCGGCCCAGACAAAGAACTTCGTGCGCGCAAAATCGGCGGGCGTGACGGCTGGCTCGGTCGAGAACAGGCGCAGCCAGCCGGCGTCGGCCCAGAACAGCACGTGGAACCCCTTCTGGGCGAAGCGCTGTTCCAGCCGCGGGCTCAGGACCGTCATGATGTGGTCGAATTCGGCGAAGTTGCGGAAGACGAAGGGCAGCTTTTGCATGCCCGAAATCGACTGCTCGATCAGTTCGAGGCCGGTCGACGTCAGCAGGCCGGCCTGGAGCGTCCCGATGCGCATGAGGCGGACCATGTCGCCCTCCGTGCCCTGGGTGCCGTCGGGGTACACCACCAGGTGCACGCGGCCGTTGGAGGCCTGGCGCCACGCCTGGCCCATCGCCATCAGCGCCTGGTAGTAGGAAGAGCCGCGCGGCGCGAGCGTGCCGAGGTTGATGCGGATGGTGCGCTGGGCCCGGGCGGCGGACGGCAGGACCGCGGCGAGCAGGGCCAGGCGGAGGAGGAGGCGGGAGCAGCGCATGTAGATTGGTCGGAGGGAGGCGGTCGCGGGTCAACGTTTCAGGAAGAGTTCATCCATGCGTCCCAAAAGCCATCGCGCCCGGCGCTGGGCCACCAGGTTGGCCAGCCGGTCGGGGGGATCGGCGTCCGGATTGATCGCCAGCGCCTGGTCCAGGAGGTGGCGGAACTCGTCGGCGTGCTGCTGTTGGAGCGGCACCGCCTCGGCAAAGTTGACGTAGGGCGCGGCGAGGTGGCCGCCGGACAGCGCGACCGCCCGGGTGAAATCGCGGTGCGAGCGTTCCGGCGCGTCCGCCCCGCCCCGGGCCATGTCATACGTGATCAAAAAGCTGGGGAGGGCGCCGTGGTCCCAAGTCTCGTCGAGGGCGGCCGCCCGGTCGATCAGCGCATCGACCTTCGGCAGATCGGCGATCAGGTCGGGCTGGTCCTTGGCCAGCGCGATGGCCGCGGCCCAGGAGGCCGCGGTCCAGTAGAGCCAGGGCACATCCGCCCGGGCGGCCGCCGCGACCGCGCGCGCCGGATCCGCCGCCAGGGTCGCGCCAAAACCCGGGTGACGGACCTCGAGACCGCGCAGCCCGTAGTTGCGTGCCCGCAGGTAAAGGCGCCGGGCCCGCGCCCGCATGGCCTGCGCCGCGTCAAAATCGGTCGGCTCCAGCTCGTCCGCGTCTTCCTGGACAAACGCGTAGGCGTATTGGGTGAACCCGCGCGCCGTGGCCAGCAGCAGGCGGTCGTTGTCGGGGTCCTCCGCCAGCAGGCTCTCCATCAGCTTCAGGCTGAACGGCGCGGCCGCCTTGATCAGTTCGGGGTCATCGTCGCTGGCGAACGCGCCGGCGCTGGTGCCCGCGAGGGCGTTCCCCAGTTGCCGGACCGTGTACTGCCGGATCGAACATCCCGTCGCCGACAATGCCAGGATCGCGAGCGCCAGGGCGCTGCGCGACGCACTGCGGTGCGATGCCATTGCCGACATGCGATTCGTTCAAACAACCCTTTCGGCCCCTTGCAATCTGAACCGAACGGGTGCCGACCACCGCGTGGACGTGTCACCGATTGATGATGGCGCACCCCGCCGTGAGCGCCGGACGCAAAAAGGGGGGCGGCGTCACCGACGCCGGCGGTCCGGATCGTTATGGCCGCCGCCCGGCCGTCGTTCGCTTCAGGATGATCAGCACGGCGAGCGCCGTGCCGACGAGCCAGCCCGTGGCTCCATCGTCGGGCACTTTGCCAAATCCTCCGCGACCGGGCGGAATCAGATCGGCAAGAGGATAAAGGTCGCGGACCCCGAGGAATCGGCGCATCACCGCCACCACGTCGCGGCGGGAGGTGAAGACGAAATCCATGTGCGTGCCGGGAACGGTCACGATCTCGACGCCGGCCAGCTCGCGTCGGATCCGTTCGATCGACGCCGCGCGAAACGGGATCATGTATTTTTGTTCCCACCCGCGGTTCGCCTCCAACGGTTCCGGCGCCCCGTGCCGCAGATCCAGCATGGTCTCGGCAAAAATCGCGAGGGCCGGCGCGTGGACCTTGGTGTAATCCCGCGGAGCGGTGAGCAAGGTCGTCGTCAACGCCTCCGCCGCGTCCCCGGGCATCCGGGACTTGACGCGCCCGTCCGCCTCCACGGTCACGGAGTCGCGGAGCCAGGCTTCGAGCGGGCGCATGGTGCTTACGCCCGGGAACCATGTGGTCCGCTCGTACGCCCGATAAGCTTCCAGGGAAGTGAAAGCAACGGCCGGCGGGCTCAGGTAAATCGGCGGCAGCGCCCGGAACGCGGCGACGAACGCGGGATCGGCCCAATCGTACGCCGCGTCCAGATAGATGATGCGATCGACGCGCCCGGGATGCTCGCCGGCCATGGCCGTGACCTCGTCGCCGCCCATGGACCAGCCGATGAGGTCCGCCTTGGCGATGCCCAGGGCGTCCATCAGTCCGCACAGGTCGGCGGTCAGCGTGCCCAGATCGTAGGGCCCCGTCGCTTCGGAATCGCCGTGTCCGCGCCGCGCGTAGGCGATGACGTGGAAATGATCGGTGAACGCCGGCGCCAGATCGTCGAAGATATGGGGGTTGTCGCCCAAGCCGTGGATGAAAATGAGCACCGGGCCCGTGCCGCCCCAGTCGAGGTAATTGAGCCGGACGCCATTGACGGTAATGAACCGGCTCTGGTGGCGGGAAGAATCCGACCAGCGACACCCGGCGAGTGACAGAAGCGCGAGCAGACTGCAGACGGCAGTGAGGGTGGGGCGGGGCATCGAGCGGCCGGCGGAACTTTCCGGCAAACCCCACGATAATGATCGTTGCGAATTTCTTCGCCAAGCGCAATTGGGCCGTGGGCGCGAAAAGCCGCCAGGGGCGGCGCCAGCCGCACCCAATTGGCAATTGCCGAGAAGACCGTGGGGAGCGCCAAGAATCCGCCGTCGGCTGATGCGTCGCCAGTACCGCGATCCCGCGGCTCACTTCTCCATGATCGGCAACAGAATGAGCTCGATGATGTTCGCGTTTTCGGCGCGACAGCGGGCCAGGACCTCCGGGTCCGGTGCCTTGTCGAGGTTGATGTGCGCCACCGCCGCCTCTGCGCCGGCGAAGACAACATTTTGCATTTCCTGCACGTTGATGTCGGCACCGCGCAGCGTGCTGAACACGGTCGCCAGCACGCCGGGCCGGTCGAGGTGGCGCACCACCAGCATGTGGGTGGCGGGCGTGCGCCGCGCCAGATTGACGACATTGGGAACCTGGCCGGTCTCCTTGAAGGTTTGGATGATCCGCGCCGTTTCCGCCGCGATGGCTTCCTGCGCCTGTTCGGTCGAGGCGCCGATGTGATGGGTGCCGTAAACGGCCTCGTGCCGCCCGAGCGGATCGGTGAACGCGCCCTTGCCGGCGGTCGGCTCATTCGCGTAGACATCGAGCCCGACGCGGAGGTGGCGCTCGGCGACGGCCTGCTGGAGCGCCGCCTGGTCGACCAGTTCGCTGCGGGCGGTGTTGATGAAATACGCGCCGGCCCGCATGGTGCCGAAGAACCGCGCGCCCAGCCGCCCCTGGGTTTCCGGGTTGAGGGCCAGATGAACGCTGACCACATCGGCGGCCGCGGCGACTTCCTCCGGACTTGCACTGTACCGGATGTCGAGGCTCTCGGCACGCTCGGGGGTCAGGCTGCGGCTCCAGGCGATCACCGGCATGCCGAAGCCGCGCGCCCGGGGGATCATTTCCAGGCCGATCTGGCCGAGCCCGATCAGGCCGAGGGTGCGGCCGAAGAGGCCGCGGGCCTTGGAAAAGAGCTCCTTGTTCCATTCGCCCTGCCGCAGGCTGACGACGTTGTCGACCAGCCGCCGGTCGAGGGCCAGGATCAGGGCGAACGCCAGCTCGGCGACCGCGATCGAGTTTTTTCCGGGGCAATTGGAGACGTAGATGCCGCGGCGGGAGGCGGCGGCGACGTCGATGGTGTTGTAGCCGGCGCCGGCGCGCACCACCAGCTTGAGGGCGCCGGCCGCCAGCATGGCGTCGGTGACTTTGGTCGATCGGACGACGAGGACGTCGGGCTGCGATTTTCCGATGGCTTGGACGAGGGCGTCATCCCTGGTCCCCGGCTGATACAGGACATCGCAACCGGCGGCCGCGAGACGGTCGCGGCCGGATTGCTCGAATTTGTCGGCGATGAGCACACGCATGGCGGATCTCCGCAAGGGGTTGAAGGTTGGAAGACGGAGTCTTGATGGGCGCGATCCTAGGCGGAGTCCGGCCGGACTCAAGGGCCGTCGGATGGGGTGCGGCAACGGCGGGTGGATTTGACGCCCGACGCTTTGCCGTGCAGTTTGCGCGCTCACCATGGCGACCGGATTGACCCAGATTCTTTCGCGTGCGGACGGCCTGAAAGCCGCCACGCCGCTGAACAATGGCGTGCCCATGCCCTGGTTCGGGCTGGGCGTATTCCAGATCCCCGACGATGCGGAGACCGAGACGGTCACCCGCACCGCGCTCGACCTTGGCTACCGCAGCATCGACACCGCCGCGCTCTACGGCAACGAGCGCGGGGTCGGACGGGCGGTCCGCGGCTGCGGCGTGCCGCGCGAGCAGTTGTTCGTCACCACCAAGGTGTGGAACGACGACATGCGCCGCGACCGCGTGGAGGCGGCGTTCGACGAAAGCCTGCGCCGGCTGGGGCTGGACTATGTCGACCTGTTCCTCCTGCACTGGCCGATCAAGGGCAAGCTCGTCGCCTCGTGGCGGGTGCTGGAGAAGCTGCACCGCGCCGGGAAGGTCAGGGCCATCGGCGTGAGCAACTACATGATCCCGCACCTGGAGGAGCTGCTCGCGGCCGCGGAGATCGTGCCGGCGGTCAACCAGATCGAGTTCCATCCCTATCTGCAGAGCAAGCCGCTCGTGGCCTTCTGCCGGGCAAAGGGCATCCAGATGGAGGCGTGGAGCCCGCTGATGCAGGCCGGGGCGATTCTGCGGGATCCCACGCTGGCCCGGATCGCCGCGGCGCACGGCAAGACCGTGGCGCAGGTCGTCCTGCGGTGGGACGTGCAGGGCGGGGTGGTGACCATCCCGAAATCCGTGCACGCGCCCCGGCAGGCCGAGAACGCCGGCATCTTCGACTTTACGCTGACGGACGCCGAGATGGCGGCGATCGCCGCGCTCGACCGCGACCAGCGCGGCGGCGCCGATCCGTTCAACTTTAATTTCTGAGCGGGATTCGCGCCGGGGTGTGATCGAATCCCGATGCCGGCCGACCAGTAATCACCGGCGGCGGTGCTCAGTTGGACGCCTGCCGAGGCGGTATGCCGCTGCCACCAACGCTGGGTCCCATTTCGGACTGGGACTTCCCTCCCCACCGCGCCTGCTGAAACATCCGACGCGGACTCTGCCGGCCTCGGTGTGAAATGGGCAGCTTGGCGCCTTCGGACCGCCGCTCCTAGGCCGAGGTGGGCAGGTAGCCGGCGGCGAGGGCGGAAAACTCCGCGAGTTGCGCCGCGATCCACGCTTTGTTCCGGCCCAGTTCGTTCGCGAGCAACGGCGCGACCGGCGCCGCGATCTCGATCGCGGCCCGGGCATCGAGCTGGAGCGACCGGCTGCGGCGCGAGAGCGCGTCGTCGAGCGTGCGCGCCATCTCGCCGCGCGCGGCCCACGCGACCTCGGCTCCGCACAGCGGAAGCCGCGGATGCAGCGCGCAGCCCAGCGCGGGTTCGGCGGCGACCAGCTGTTCCAGCGCGGGGGCGTCGGTACCATAGGGC
>JBJKRD010000038.1:0-6544 GCA_046704925.1 Opitutaceae bacterium
CGGTGCACGTAGGCGCACCCGGCGCAGCAAAAACCCGAGGCGCGCGCCGCCGCGGTCAGCAGCGGCGACCCGCAATGCCGGCAGACCGCCGGCTCGGGCCGCGGGGTCGCCCGCGCCTCCGCTCCGACCTCACGCCCGGCCCCGGCGGCGGAGGCATCCCCCGCATCCGCGGCGCGCGCCGGCGGAGCGCCGGGGGACGATGGCCCAGGATCGGGGCGCGACGGCACGGCGGCTCAGTGGATGAAGCGGTCGATATCCGGCCCGTGCAGCCCGAGGGTGGCGCGCAGGCGCCAGGCGATGGCCACGGCCGCGACCAGCGCGATCGTCGTCTGCACCCGGGCGATCCACACCGGCGGAAGCTTCAGGCGGATCCAGTGGAAGTTGGTCTGCAGCAGCCAGAGCAACGGCACCGTGCCGAGGCCGAAGGCCAGCATGAACTCGACCCCGCGCAGCGCGGAGCCGGCCAGCATCGCCACCGCCACGAGCATGTAGAGCGGTCCGCACGGGAGCAGGGGCGTCGCCAGCCCCAGCGCCGCCGCCGCCGTCAGCGGCGAGCGGGTCCGCCCCCACCCGTGCACCCGCCGGTAGATGTTGCCCAGCAGCGGCAGGCGCGGCAGGTGCCGGTCCCAGCGAAAAGCCACCGCCACGAAGAACACCACCAGCAGCCACGGGAAATACCGCGACACCCCGCCCAGCCAGGCCACCGGCAGCCGGCCGAGGGCGCCGAAGAGCGCGCCGAGCGCCGCATACCCCGCCAGCCGCGTGACATGGTACACGCTGCTCACGATCTGCGCGTCCGCCCGGTCGCCGCGCACCGGCACGATCGCGCAGGCCAGCGGGCCGCACATGCCCAGGCAGTGCAGGCTGGTGATCAGGCCCGCCACCAGGGCGGCCGCGGCGCTGTCGACGCTCATCAGGGCGGAATGCATGGGTCTTTCGGAAGGCGCGGCGCGCGGAAGGGTCCGCGGACGAGGTTCAGGGTCTGGATCCTGGTTGGGTGACCACCGGCACCGACTGCACCGGGTGGCGCGCCGCCAGCATAAGAAATGTGGCCCAGCCGGCAAGCAGCACCGCAAAGGCGGCCCCCACGACCCACAACAGCCGGTTGCCCTTGGCCGCGGCGTCGCCGTCCCCATCCTCAGTGGTGCCCCGATCCTTCATTTTCGTGGGACGCCGCATCCTCCTGCAGCAATTTCGGATCCGGCCCGAGGAACTCCACCTCCCGGCTGAGCGTGAAGCTCCCCGCCTCGTCGCGCACCGCGACCGTGAAATCAAAGGGCCCGGTGTAACGCTGGCGCGGCACCACCACCACCAACGGGCTCACCTCCTCGCCCATCGCCGGGAGCACCACGGGTTCCTCGAAGCCGGTCTGGACGACGCCGGCCGGGGCCCCGCGCAGGCGCACGACCAGGCGTTGGGGCACGTCGCGCTTGTTGACCAGCCGGACGAGGAACTGGTTGCGGACGGTCGCGGGGTCGAAGTAGTACGCCGCCCCGACCAGCCGGGTGACGCTGAAGGCCGCGGGCTTGACCGTCCGGAACGCGCTCGTGGCCACCCCCGCGCCCACCAGCAGCAGGACCGAATAGACGATGGTACGGGCCCGCAGCCACTGCGTGCGCCCGCCCGCCAGGCCGGTGAGCGAGTCGTAGCGGATCAGGCCGCGGCGGCGTTTCAGCCGCGTCATCACCTGGTCGCACGCGTCGATGCAGGCGGCGCAGCCGATGCATTCGATCTGCAGGCCCTGGCGGATGTCGATCCCGGTCGGACAGACGGCGACGCAGCGGTTGCAGGCCACGCAGTCGCCGACCCCCGCGGCGCCGGCCCGCCCGCGCGGTTCGCCGCGGATGGCGTCGTAACCGATGACCAGCGAGTGATCGTCGATCAGGGCCGATTGCAGCCGGCCGTAGGGGCAGATGACGATGCAGAGCTGCTCGCGGAACCAGGCGAAGTTGCAGTAGAGGATGCCGCCAAAAACGAAGACGAAGACGAAGGCGCCCCAGTGGGCAAAGGGTGCCGAGCTCATCATGCCCCAGAGGCGCGGCAGCGACACGAAATACGCCAGGAACAGATGGGCGATGACAAGCGACAGCACGACAAACGCGGCCTGCTTGCCTCCGCGCCGGAGGAGCTTGCCGGTCGTCCACGGCGCCGCGTCGAGCCGGCGGCGGGCGACGGCATCGCCCTCGATCCAGCGCTCCACCCGGCGGTAGACGTGCTCCAGGAACACCGTCTGCGGACAGGCCCAGCCGCACCAGACCCGCCCCAGCAGGGCCGTGAAGTAGAACAGGAGGAAGCCGGTGCCGCTGATCAGGAAAAACAGCAGCCACAGATCCTGCGCGGCCAGGGTCCGGCCAAAGAAGTGAAACCGGCGGTCGGCGACATCCAGAAACACCGCCGGATACCCGCCCACCGGGATCCACGGCAGGGCCAGGTAGAGCAGGATCAGGAACCAGCCGGAGGCGCGGCGCAGGCGCATGAAACGACCGGACACGTCGGCCGGATGAATCGCCAGGTGGGACCCGTCGGCCCGGATCGAGGTGACCGAGTCGAGCGACGGGCTCACCACCGGCGCGGACCGGCCCGCATCCGGCCGGTGCGCTCTGTCCGTCTCGGTACTCATGACTCTTGCGGCCTCCGGGGCGGCGTCACTGCCCGGTGCCCGGCGTCGGCGACGGCACGATGTGGATGGGCTCGCCGGGGGTGTGGTGGCTCAAGACAAAGGCGACGACCTCGGTGATCTTCCTGGTGCCGAGCACCGGGCCCCAGGTCGGCATGCCCTTGGCCGGCACGCCGGTGGTGACGGTGTGATAGATTTCCATCGGCCGGCCGCCGTGGATCCAGTTCTGATCGAGCAGATTCGGGCCGATGCCGCCGGTGAGCTTGGCGTTGTGGCAGGTGGCGCAGGTGGTGAGGAAGGTCGCCTGCCCGGCAGCCACGAACTTTTCGTTGCGGCTCATCTTCCACAGCGTCTCGTCGTCGAGGCTCTTGACCGCGGCGAGCTTGGCGGCCTCGATGCGGGCCATCTCGCGCGCCAGGGACACGCGGTCATCGGGGCCGACGCCCGTGGTGAAATAATAAAGCCAATAGACCACCGCGAAGATGATCGTGACGTAGAAGGTCCAGAGCCACCAGTTGGGCAGGCGCTTGTCGTACTCGCGGATGCCGTCGTAGCTGTGCGGCCGGAACGCGTCCTCCGGCGGCGGGAGCGGTTGGGGAGCGTCACTCATGGCGGGAAGGGGCGCCGTCATCGTCCTCCAGCGGCAGGCGCGCAAGCCGGTCGACCTGGGGACGCTTCATCCGCAGCGCATGCCAGCTCATGACCGCGAAGAAGGTCGCCGCCACGATGAACGCCGCGATGGGGAACACGACGTGCCAGTCTTCGTAGATGATGCGCTCGAACATGCGGGGCAGGGACTGAGGGATTAAGGGAGTGAGGGAATGAGGGAGGTCAGAAGTCAGAGGGCAGAGGTCAGAAGTCAGAGGTCAGATTGTTCCGGGCGTGTGGTCCTGTGGTCTCGTGGTCCTGATCACCTCGCTCCGGCCCGTCCGGTCTTGGCCACCGCGGGATGCGCCGGCGTGTAGGTGCCGAGTTTCTGCAGGTAGGCGATCAACGCCACGATTTCGGTGTCGGGCGCGGCCAGGCGCTGCTGGGCGCGCAGGTCGGCGGCGATCTTCTTTTCCTGCGCGGTCACGTCGGCGGCGATCTGCGCCGGGGTCCGGTCCGGATACGGCACGCCGAGCGTCCGCAGCACCGAGAGCTTGGCCGGCAGGGCGCCGACGTCGGTCTTCTGGTCGAACAGCCACGGGTAACGCGGCATGATCGAGCCGACCGAGATCGAGCGCGGATCCAGCATGTGGTCGTAGTGCCAGGCGTCGGGATACTTGCCGCCCTCGCGGGCCAGGTCCGGGCCGGTGCGTTTCGAGCCCCATTGGAAGGGATGGTTGTAGATCGACTCGCCGAGGCGGGAGTAATCGCCGTAGCGCAGCACGTCGGGCACCAGCGTGCGGATCATCTGCGAGTGGCAGAGGTAGCAGCCCTCGCGGACGTAGATGTCGCGGCCGGCGAGCTCCAGCGGTGTGTAGGGCACCTCGATGCGATCCTCGACGTTGGCCGCCCTGTCGACCAGCACCGTCGGCAGGATCTGGATCAGGCCGCCCGCGGCCACCGCCACGAAGGTGAGCACCGTGAAGGGGGCCGAATTGACCAGCAGCTTGTCGTACCAGGCGCCCCACTTCGCCGCCCGCACCTGGAAATGGAGGATCGCCAGGATGACGAAGGCGATGGTCGCGAACATGCCGAGGAGATTCAGCAGTCCGCCTGAGAACAGCCACAGGCAGGCAAAGAGGACGCCCAGGGTGCTGAACACCACCGGCGCGCTCAGCACCGTGCCCCGCACGCCGAGATGGTCGGCCGGGGCCGGCTCCTCGACGTAGACCTCCACCGTGCCGTTGACCGGCTCGGCTCCCCGGATCGTCCGCCCCAGGTTGTAGGCCAGCAGGATGAAGCCGGTGAGGTAGAGGCCGCCGCCGACCACCCGCATCAGCATCATCGGCTTGATGGTGTTGAGCGTGTCGAGGAAGTTGGGATAGGCCAGGACGGTGCCGCCCTCGGAGGTGGCGTTGAGCATCAGCCCCTGGGTGATGCCGCTGGTCCACATCGCGGGGACGTAGAGCAGGATGCCCACCAGCCCGATCCAGAAGTGGAGGTTGGCCAGCGCCTTTGAATGCAGGGGGCGCTTCCACAGCCGCGGCGCCAGCCAGTAGAACATGCCGGCCGCCATGAAACCGTTCCAGCCCAGCGTGCCGCCGTGGACGTGGCCGATGACCCAGTCGGTGTAGTGCCCGACGGCGTTGACCGACTTGATGGCGAGCAGCGGGCCCTCGAAGGTCGCCATGCCGTAGAAGGTGACGCCGGCGGCGAAGAACTTGAGGACCGGGTCGGTCCGCAGGCGGTCCCAGGCCCCGCGCAGGGTGAGCAGGCCGTTGAGCATGCCGCCCCACGACGGCGCCCACAGCATGAGCGAGAAGGTCATCCCGAGGGCCTGCAGCCAGTTGGGCAGGGCGGTGTTGAGCAGGTGGTGGGGCCCGGCCCAGATGTAGATGAAGACCAGCGACCAGAAGTGGACCACCGACAGGCGGTAGCTGTAGATCGGCCGCTCCGCCGCCTTCGGCACGAAATAATACATGATGCCCAGGATCGGCGTGGTGAGGAAGAACGCCACGGCGTTGTGCCCGTACCACCACTGCACCAGCGCATCCTGCACCCCGCCGAAGATCGGGTAGCTGTGCACCCAGCTCGTGGGCAGCGAGAGGTGGTTGACGAGGTAGAGCATCGCCACGGTGACGATCGTCGCGATGTAGAACCAGATCGCCACGTAGAGGCTCGGTTCGTGGCGCCGCTTCAGGGTCCAGAAGAAATTGACCGCGAAGACCACCCAGATGATCACGACGGCGATGTTGATGGGCCAGATCAGCTCGGCGTACTCCTTGCCCCGGGTCAGCCCGAGCGGCAGCGTGACCGCCGCAGCGACGATGATCGCCTGCCAGCCCCAGAAGTGGACGGCGGTGAGCAGGTCGCTGGCCAGCCGCGCCTTCACCAGACGCTGGGTGGAGTAGTAGATGCCGGCGAACATCATGTTGCCGACGAAGGCAAAGATGGCCGCGTTGGTGTGCAACGGCCGCAGCCGCCCGAAGGTCAGCCACGGCAGGTTGAAATTCATCCGCCAGAAGTTCAGCTGCGAGGCGATCAACACCCCGACCAGCATGGCGACCACGCCCCAAAAAATCGCCGCCAGCATGAACTGGCGGACGGCGCGATCGTTGTACTCGATGGTGATCTTGCGGTCGCTCATGAGGAAAAGCCGGACCGGCCCCGCGCCCGCCCCGCCGGGCCGGAAGTGCGCCTAGTCCGCCGCCGGCGGCCGGCGGCGATCGCGCGCGGACCGCGGCGTTTCCTCCGCCAGGGGCAGCAGCGCCTCGCGTTCGGCACTGCTGAACGGCCGGCGGGCGTGCTCGCGCAGGAAGAACACCAGGAAGGTGAACACCAGGCAGAGGCTGATGGTGAGAGTCAGGGGGATGACGGACATGGCGTGATGGAGGGTTGAGTTGCGACGCCGGGAGTGTAGCCGAGGGGCGCCGGCAAAGGCTCCGCATTTCTTGGCCAAGTCGCCCTAGAATTTGATGCGCAGCCGGCTCTTTCCGCCCGCGGCACCGCCCCGGTCCGGGCCCGTCGGCCCCCGGTCAACCGATGCGCATGTTTGGCCAACCCATGCAGAGCGACGGCCCGGAGCGTGTGGCATATTGCGCGACCATGAGAGGGCTGTTCCTCCGCCGGCTGCAGGGGCTGCGCCCCATGATCAAGACCTGCTGGGAGGTGCTCCTGCGCGCCGAACCCGCCAAGTCGGCGCTGGGCAATCCGGACACCCTGGTGTTCATGATGGACAAGACCCTCGACGCCTTTTTTTCCGCCACCCGCTCGCGCGCCCCGCGGCGCTGGCTGGCGCAGCACCCCCTGCTCTGCGGCACCCTGGCCGAGACCTGCCCC
>JBJKRD010000039.1:0-6747 GCA_046704925.1 Opitutaceae bacterium
GCCGGCCGACCCCCTGGTGCTCGCCACCGCCGTGGCCGTGCTCGCCGTCACCACCCTGGCCGCCTGCTGGATTCCGGCCCGGCGCGCCGTCCGCGTCAGTCCCACCACGGCGCTCCGTTCCGAGTGACGGCGGGGAGAACATTCCCGCCCGCCGGTTCCCCCTTTCTCCAGCCACCATGAAAATCATCCCGCTCTGCCTCATCCCCGTCGCGCTGGTGGCGATCGCTTCCGGCGCGGTCACTGAAACCATCAGCCAGACCCATCCCCTCGCCGCCGACGGCGTCGTCGCCCTGACCAACGTCAACGGCGCCGTCACCATCACCGCCTGGGACCGCAACGAGGTCGCGATCGAGGCGGTGAAAAAGGCTCCCAACGCCGAAGACCTCGCCCGCATCCACGTCAACATCGACGCCCAGCCGGCCCGGCTGACCATCACCACGGTCTACGAAAAATCCGGGCTGTTGGGCCGCAGCGTTCGTGGCGAAGTGCGCTACACGCTTCACGTCCCCGCCGGCGTCCGCCTCGACAAGATCGAGTCGGTCAATTCGGAGGTCACGGTCACCGGCGTGCATGGCTCCCTCGCGGTCCGCTCGGTCAACGGCGGCATCCGGCTGGACGGGGCCCAGGCCAAGGTGGATGTCCACACGGTCAACGGCGGCATCCGCGTCGCGTTTGACCGCCTGCCCGCCGACGGCTCGTCGAACGTCGAGACGGTGAACGGCGGCGTGGAACTGCTCCTGCCCGCCGACGCCGGCGCCCAGATCGACGCCCGCACCGTCAACGGCGGGATCCGCAGCGATCTGCCCGTCACCGTGGAGAACTCCGGGAAGGCCCGGCTGCGCGGGACACTCGGCGCCGGCGGCGCCACGCTCAAAGTGCGTTCCGTCAACGGCGGCATCACCCTGCGAAAGAACTAGAGCAACCGACGAAACCCGATCACCGCCGTGCTCGTAAGTAATGGGTCAGTTTCCATCCCGTCCGCATGGGTGGAGCCCGCTCTCCGACCCCGCCGCGGCGGCGGGGCCGAACGGGCTCGAACCGGCGCGGAGCGCCGGTTCCACCCGACTGAACCATTCCCGGCCCCCAACCGTCGGATAGCGGACACCGTGTTGTTTTGACCACTGTGGCCCGGCCGCGTGCGGCGCCACGGCAACAGACCGGGTTCCGCCCGCCATTAGCGCACGGCGATTCGTGCCGGCCGGGGAATATTCGCTTTCCGTCCGCTGCCGCCACCGCGACGCTGATTCCGGCCATGCCTGTTCGTCTTTTCGCAGCCTGCCAGCGGCGGCGGATCCTCCCGGGGGCCGGCGCCCGTGCGCGGGCCCTCTGGGTCGCGCTCGTGCTTCCGGGCTTGGCGCCGCGCGCGCTGGCGGACGCACCGCCCGCCAAGCCGGACGCCCTTCCGCGCGCGCCGCTGCCCAAACGCGTGTATCACGCGACCCGCCTCGCGGGCCCTCCGCCGCGGATCGACGGCCGCCTCGACGATCCCTGCTGGCGCCAGGGCGAATGGACGGGCGACTTCACCCAGCGCGAACCGCACGAAGGCCGGCCGGGTTCCCAGCCCACCGCGCTGAAGATCCTCTACGACAACCGCTATGTCTACGTCGCGATCCGCGCCTACGACGCCGAGCTGGCCGCACAGCCGCGCCTGCGCGGCAAGCGCGACCAGTTCATCGGCGACATCGTCGGCGTGAACTTCGACAGCTACTTCGACAAGCGCACCGGCTTCGAATTCGACCTCACCGCGGGCGGCTCGAAGATCGACCTCATCCTCAAGAACGACGGTTGGGACTCCAACTGGGACGCGGTGTGGGACGGCAAGGTCGGGCGCGAAGCCGACGCCTGGACCGCCGAGTTTCGCATCCCCCTCAGCCAGCTCCGTTACAGCCGCCAGCGGGAACAGGTCTGGGGCCTGCATAGCTGGCGGTGGATCGACCGCCTGCAGGAAGAGAGCGACTGGCAGCTCCTGCCAATGGACAGCCCGGGGTTCGTCTATTCGTTCGGCGAACTCCGCGGCATCCGCGACCTGCCGCCGTCGCGGCGGATCGAGCTGCTCCCCTACGCGCGGCTCCTTTACGCCACCAGCGCGGCCGAGGCCGGCAATCCCTACCGCCGCGGAGCCGAGACGGATTTTCAGGCGGGCCTCGACGCCAAGATCGGCCTGGCCAGCAATTTCACCCTCGACCTCACGGTGAATCCCGATTTCGGCCAGGTCGAGGCCGACCCCTCGGAGGTCAACCTCACGACCTACGAGACCTTCTTCGCGGAAAAGCGCCCCTTCTTCCTCGAGGGAAAGACGATCTTCGAGTTCGGGATCGACGACGACGTGATGTTCTACTCCCGCCGCATCGGCCACGCCCCCGCCTACGATCCCCCCACCACCGGCTTCGAACGGATTCCCACCAGCACGCGCATTCTCGGCGCCGCCAAACTGACCGGCAAGACGCCCGCCGGCCTGGCCGTCGGGATCGTGCAGGCCTTCACCGACCGGGAGCTGGCCGACGTCACCGAGAACGGCGGGGAGCGCCACCCGGCGGTGGAACCGTTGACCAGCTATACCGTCGCCCGGGTGCAGCAGGACATCGACAAGGGCAACACCATCATCGGCGGCATCTTCACCGCGACCGCCCGGCGGCTCGGCGGCGACCTGCGCGACCTGCTGCCGCGCACGGCCTGCGCCGGCGGTTTCGATTACCTGCATTACTGGGGCGACCGCACGTACTACTTCCGGGCCCAGGCCATCGGCAGCCAGGTGGAGGGATCGCCCGCGGCCATCGACAGCCTGATGCGAGCGCCGGTGCACAACTACCAGCGGCCCGACGCCCCGCACCTCGGCGTGAACGCGGGCGCCACCCAACTCGACGGCACGGGCGGACTGGTCCGGGTGGGCAAGGAAAGCAACGGCCGCTGGCGCTACTTCGCCAACGTGGACTGGCGTTCGCCCGGGCTGGAGCTGAACGACCTGGGCTACCTCCGCACCGCCGACCTCATCCATCCCTCGGCCGAGCTCCAGTACTTCGACTCGAGCCCGGGACGCGTGCTGCGCAAACGGGACCTGCGCCTCGAGGCGGCCGGACTCTACGATTTCGGCGGCGAACTCCTGCAGCATGAAGTGGAGTTCCACGGGAACCTGACCTTCAACAGCAAATGGTCGTTCTGGAGCGAGCTTCACGGCAACTCCGAGGTGCTCGACACGCACGTGCTGCGGGGCGGCCCGGCGCTGCGCCTGCCGGGCGGCGCCAGCCTGTGGATCGGCGCGGCGACCGACGGCTCCCGGCCCCATCAATACCAGCTCGAATTCGGCGAGGCCGTCGCGGGGGATGGTCGCTCGCGGCGCACCGAGATCGCGCCCCAATACTCCGCCCGCCTGTTCGACCTGGTGCAGTTGCAGGCCCGGGTCTCCTACGTCCGCGACGCGGAGGATCTCCAGTACGTCGGCACGGCCATGGCCGGGGGCGCCCCGCGCTACGTCCTGGGCCGCATGGACCAGCGGACGCTCTCCACCACCCTGCGCGTCGACGTCAACTTCACGCCGGAGCTGTCGCTTTCCTACTACGGCAGTCCCTTCGTGTCGACCGGCCGGTTCTCCCGGTTCAAGCTCGTGACGCAGCCGCGCGCCGCCGCCTGCGCGGACCGCTTCCGGCGGCTCGACGTCGTGACCACCTACGATGCGGCGGCGAACCGCTACGAGGTGGCCGATCCCGCCGGCGCGTTCGCCTTCGCCAACCCCGACTTCAGCTGGCGGGAACTGCGGTCGAACCTCGTCCTGCGGTGGGAGTACCAGGCCGGATCCACGCTCTACCTGGTCTGGACGCAAAACCGCGTGAACAGCGACTTCTTCGGCGACTTTTCGGCCGGTCGGGAATACCGGCGCCTCTTCGGGGCGCATCCCGACAACACGTTCCTGGTCAAGCTCAACTACTGGTTCTCGCTCTGAGCTTGGCCCGTGCGCCTCGGGGCAGTTTGGCCTTTTGTCGGCCCGATCACACGCGCGAAAGGCTCCATTCGAAAATATCCAATATTGCCCGCGTGGCACATTCCGGCCTTAATCCGCCTGCGATCACCTCCCAGCCCACCCTGCGGTCTCTCAGCGAATGACCCCGTTGGGCAGGGATGAAACCGCAAGCCGGATATCTTCCTGACCTATCCCTAACCGAAAGAATCTTGAGCATGTACTGTCGTGCGTATTGGCGGACCTCCACCCTGATCGCGCTCGGGCTGCTCGCCATCGCGCCGGCGATGGCGCAGACGGGCCCATATGTGACCGTCTCCAGTGGGCGGGCGTCCTTCACGTCATCCCCGTACCTGTTGCGATCGAGCTT
The DNA here is from genome assembly GCA_046704925.1 of Opitutaceae bacterium. Taxonomy (GTDB): domain Bacteria; phylum Verrucomicrobiota; class Verrucomicrobiia; order Opitutales; family Opitutaceae; genus Fen-1467. The sequence continues at coordinate 4,323 of JBJKRD010000039.1, forward strand.
CACCAAGCGCCGCGATTCCATCGGTGTCGGCTACGGCATCAGCGATCTGGTCGCGCTGGAGGTGTCGTATTTTCAGGTGCAGTCGGCGAGCGTCAGCTACTCGTTGCCGATGCCTGGCCACTCCACCTCGATCAACGGGCAGGAAAAACTCAGTGGCTTTGCCCTGGGCCCGGTTCTTCGGTGGCAGGTGACGGGGTTCGTCACGGTGTACACGCGGCAATCCGCGGTCGCGGTGAAGGACGACGTCTCCGACTCCGGCTATTCAGTTTCGAGCAGGACATTCTGGGGTTATCAGCCCAGCCTCGGGATCGCTTTCCGCCTGACCTCGAAAGCGCCGATCTCCCTGGGCGTGGAGGTGAACCGGATATTCGCCGGAGGGGACCAGGCGAAGGAGGTCACGGGCTTCATGGCCAATCTGTCGTACGGGTTCTGACCCCTGCGGCGGAACCACCCGGATGAGACCAAGATGAAGGAAGGCGTCCGGCCACCCAACGCGGCCAATGCCGGGCACACCCAAGACCGCCAATCGTCGCCGGCGTCCGGCCTGGCCGGCCGCTTAATCGCCGGACGAAACTTATGATCCGCGAGTACAAGATCGCCGACTGGCCGGAGGTCTGCCGTGTGTTCGATCGATCGAAACCGTACGAATTGGCCGCGGGCGGTGTGGCGGAGTCATTTGTACCACTTGCAGAAGACACGGCCCGGATGGACCAATTCTCAAAGAGCACGGTTTTGGTTTGGGAAGAAGGGAAGGAGATCCGAGGCTTCGCCGGATTCACTGGAAGCTACATCGGGTGGCTCTTCGTCGAGCCGGATGCATTTCGGAAGGGAATCGGCAGGGCGCTTTTGCGGCAGGTCGTGGGCAGAATCGATGGCGAGCCCTGGTTGTGGTCGATGAACGACAATCGTGCCGCGATAGGACTCTACCGAAGCGAAGGATTCGAAATCACCGAGGAGAGAGCGACACAGAACGGCGGGATGCCATGCATTGCGGTGAAGCTCATGCTTAAGCAAAAAAGACCCGACAACTCGCCGGAGGCAACGCCGGGCCAGCGCCCGCCCGCGGGGCCGAGTACGTCCTCCGGCGCGCCTCACCTTTAGATCGTAGCCAATAGCCAAGATGAACATCCCCCTTCTTTCAGTGGCTCTGGTTATTGCCTCGATCGGCGCGCCGCCCGGAAGCGTCGCCAACCACAACGCGCAACGAGCAAAGGAACTCGCTCTTTCGGCGGACACCGTCGTGCTGAGGGGAGAACGGCAACCCGCGAACGAGGGAGTCGTAGTCAAAGACAGGAAATGGATCGCAAGTTTTGCCGAGACCTTGGGCCATACGGATCTGTCCAAGGCGGACTCAGTGTTTGCGGTTGGATTCCTTACGGCGTATTTCTATCGCGACGGCGAGCAAGTGTTGTCGATTGCCCCGATCGATGGTGGCGGCGGTGGTGATCAATGGATACGTGCGTCTTCAACAAAGGGCGGCAGCGATTTCATCGTGAGCAAGAAGCAGTGTGTGGCCATCGAAGCTCTGATCCGCGAGAAAATGGGAACCAACCACACGTCGGACCGAATACCGGGCAGCTCCGCGCCGGGAGAAAGCGGTGCCCACTGAGTCCGGCATCGGTCACCTTTGCGACGTTAGCCCCGAAAGGGTGGCTTGCAGGATAGTCGGCTCCGGATACGCTCGTCGGCATGAGTACTGTGGAAGAGATCGAGCGCGCGATCGAGAAGCTCTCCGAAGAGGGTCTCGCTGAGATTCGCGCCTGGCTCTGGGACCGGGACATTGAGCGGGACGCGAAGGCGGGCCGGCTCGACGCCGTCGCCGAAGAAGCCGAACGGGAGTACCGCCAGGGCGGCACGCGTCCCCTGTGACCCACCACACCTCGTCGCGGTTCTGGGTGCACTACGAGATGCTGCCAGCCGCCATCCGCACCCAAGCTGACAAACAGTTCGCCCTGCTGAAGGGCTACCCGTCTCATCCTTCCCTACGCCTCAAGAAAGTTGGCAAATTCTGGTCAGCCCGTGTAAATGCTGAAATCCGTGCGCTCGCCGTGCAGATGGAGGACACCCTCGTCTGGTTCTGGATCGGAGATCATCGTGAGTATGACCGACTCATCAAGAAGGGCTAACAGGTGCTGCACCGAATGGCGGCCGCGCCGCGGCCAACCGGGATCACAGCGCTCTCCGTCGGCCGCCATCGGTGAGCTGAATCGTTTCCGTCCAGCCGGGCCGATGACCGGCGATGAGCGCCGCGGCTGACCCGGCCCGACCGGTCGGCCGTGCGCCCGGGCCCCGCCCCCGCCCGCGGCCGACCTCGGCGCGAAATTTGCACTCCGGCGCCGTCCGGCTTTTGTTCGTCCGGCCCCCACCCATGAACAAAGTCAACACCCGCGATCTGCCGGAGGTCAGTTGGACCTCCGGCAGATCG
>JBJKRD010000040.1:0-4985 GCA_046704925.1 Opitutaceae bacterium
AACCAGACCCGTCCATCCACGGCCTGATCGAGGTCTCCGGCCGAAACGTTGACGGATGCGGACGGCTCGGGGAACCCCTGGCCCGTCATATTCACGGCGAGATCGATCGGCGACGGCGGCGGTGCGATCTCCGCCGGCGGGGAAATGGCCACGGTTTTCCGTCCCAGCGCCGACGGCGCCACCGCTTCGCGGCCATCCACATACACGGAGAGACCGGCACCGCGGTGATAATGGCGGCCTTCCCGGTCGAAGACGATCGTGACGAGATGCCCGTGATAGGGCACGTTCTCGAGACAGAACCAGTCGATCGCCTCCGCCGAATGGGGATCGGCCGGTATCAGCGGATTGACTTCGAGCACGTCGTCCGGTCGGGGCCGCAATCCGGCCAATCCCGTGATGACCACATTGTCGAAGCACGACTGATTGTAGTGATGGCTTCGCGGCAACCCGACAATGACCTTGCCCGTGTCGGGATTGTAGTCCTCCTGCAGGTCCGGCCGGCCAGCCAGGTAATGCTGGCGGGTGTATTGCCGTAAAAGCCGGACGTAGTCGGCGGCCCGGACGACGTCTTGGGAGTAATCGTTCAGGAGGTTCGCCATCCCCTCGAGCGCCAGCGTGGTGTCAAACGGCCAGCTCGGACCATTCCACTGGCACTCCGGCCGCCGCTGTCCGTCGACCATCGCATACCGGTATTGTTTCATGTAGTACTGGTAGCTTGGCTCGACGGTTCGCAATCCAAAGGGACCCGCGAAATCCTCGGGCGAGAGCAGGTGCGCCCAGGACGCGTTGTATTTCGGATCGTGATCGGGAAGGCCGAAGACCCAGGGGACATAACCGGCCAACTCGCGCCCGCGAATGAAGTCCCAGTAATGCACGTACTGGTTGTCCACCTTGTAGCGGTCCATGAATTGCTCGAACTGCGGATTCCACAATTCGGTCTCCTCAGTTTTCCGGAGCGCGTCGGCCTTCGCGGCGTACGCCGCCGCGGCCGCCGGGTCGCCCGCCAGGAGTTCGAGCCGGCTGATGGCCTCGGCGTTGCCGAACATGAAGCTGTTGATCGTCGGCCGGAAGGCGTCGCCGCCCCGGAAGCCGTCCCGGCCGCCGCTGGCGTCGATCGAGGCGATCGAGTACTCGGTGGCGTCCAGCAGCGGCTCGATGAAATAGAGCCCCTTGGCCGGGACGAAGTGATCCGACCACGCCTGGAAGATGCGTTTCATGGCCGCCAGGTTCCGGAGGGCGAAGGCGCGGTCGCCGTTTGCCAGGTAGCGATCATAAACGGCGGCGGCGATCGCCTCGCTGAAATGGCGGTCGTTGCCACCGGAATACATGAAGTTGATGTAGTCGTTCACGTACCGGCGGTCCCGCAGCCAGCGGCCCTCCTGAATGTGGAACGCGGTGGCGTCGTTGAGGCTCTGATAGGGTTTCAGCGCCCAACTGACATCGTCGAGGAATTCCGTGACGATGTAACCCCGCGGACCGAGATCCTTCAGGTGGGATTTGTAGAGCTCCCAGCGATAATAGTAGATCTGCGTAATCTCCGGATCCGAGCAGTCAAAGAACGGAATGTTTCGCTCGTACCAGGGAGCGTCGTTGCCGTAATAGTGGACCGCCAGCCCGGCTTCCGGCAGAACCTGCGTGCCGCGGGGGACGGCGACCAGCGGGGTCGCCGCCAGGCAGGGAAGCCAGGCCGCAACCCACCGGCGGATCCGGCCGAAAAAGTCCGCAGGGCGATTCACCATGGAGGGAGAATATCGCCAGGCGCCGGGCGCACGGCAACCTCCCGTTGACGGTCGCGCGCGTCACGGCCCCCGCCCCGCCCGCACCCTACTCCCTCGGCCAGTACGCGATGACGTAGGTCCCGCCCAGCAGGATCAACACGATGCCGCCCCACAAGGTGGCGTGGAGATCGGCGAGCACCGTCGACGGCGGATGCGAAATCTGATCGATGCCGGCGCCCAGGCACATGATGCCGTAGATCAGCAGGAGGCCACCGATGAAGAGCCAGATGGGCAGCGATTTCTTTTCACTCATGTCGGAAGGGATTGCGGGTTGCCTCGGCCGGTACTCCGGCGGCTCACCAGAAGACGATGTTCAGGGCCACCAGCAGGACGAGGGCCAGCATGCCCCAGAAGAACGGGCGCTTGTACCATGGCAGGTGCCCGGAATGCGGGATCTCGGTGCAGCCGTAAACCAGCCCCTGCAGCCGCCCGTCGGGCAGCGGCTGGGTCAGGTAGCTGACCACGATCGTGACCGTCACGCAGATGCACCACGACCAGAGCGCCTGATACATGTTCTGCGCCATCGGCTTCGCGTACTTGGAAAGAGCAATGATCGCGAGCGCGCCGGGCTGGAATTTGACCCAGAGCCACATGCCGATCGACGAGGCCGTGCCGGCGACCAGCCCCCAGAATCCGCCCCACGGGGTGGCCCGCTTCCACAACATGCCGAGCAGGATCGTGCCGAAGAGCGGCGCCACGAAGAAGCTGAACAGCGCCTGGACGTAGTCCATGATGCTGCTGAACTGCATGGCGAGGTAAGCCGTGGCGATGCTGACCAGCACGCCGATGATCGTGCTCCAGCGACCCATGCTGAGGTAGTGCTGATCTTCGCCGGCCGCCGCCACTTCGTTTCCGTCGACGGGGCCGCTGCCCGCGCCGCCGGTGGTGGCCACGGCCGCGGCCGGCTGACCGCGGAACCACGGGCGAATCAGCGGCCGGTAGATGTCATAGGTCCACACCGTCGCAAAGGCACTGACGTTGCCCGCCATGCCGGACATGAAGCCGGCGATCAGCGCGGTCACGCCCAGACCCAGCAGGCCCGGTCCGGCGTACCGCACCAAGAGGAGAGGGAGCACGTCGTTATAGGTGAACTGGCCCGGCTTGGCGGTGTTGGCGGAAACCAGCGTCATGCCATGGCTGTTCAGCACCCCGAGGCCGATCAGGCCGGGAAGAATCACGATCAGCGGCACCGCCATCTTGAAGAACGCCCCGATGATCGGCGCCATCTGGGCCGAACGCAGGTCCTTCGTGGTGATCACCCGCTGCACCACGAGGAAGTCCGTGGTCCAGTAGCCGAAGGAAATGACGAAGCCCAGGCCGAAGACGATGCCCGTCCACTGGATGCCCATCGGGTTGTCCCGGAAATTGCCCAGCGTGCTCCACATGTGGAGAAAGGTGCCGCCGTGCGCCAGGTTGTGGATGATGTGGGCTTTCAGGCCCGCCCAGCCGCCCGCCTCCTTCAGCCCCAGAATCGGGATTACCAGCGCCCCGAGCCAGATCAGGAAGAACTGCAGCACCTCGTTGAAGATCGCCGAGGTCAGGCCGCCCAGCGCCACGTAGATGGCCACCGTGATGGAGGATACCCAGATCGAGAAGTGGAGATTCCAGCCCAGCACCACCTGCATCACCGCGGCCATGGCATACATGTTGATGCCCGACATGAGCACCGTCATGAACGCGAAGCAGACCCCGCCGACGGCGCGGGTCGGTTCGCCGTAGCGCAGCTTGAGGTACCCCGGCACCGAATGGGTGCGCGAAATATAATAGAACGGCATCATCACCAGGCCGAGGAACACCATCGCCGGGATGGCACCAATCCAGTACCAGTGGGCCGCCAGGATGCCGTATTCGTACGCGCTCGCCGCCCACCCCATCAGCTCGAGGGCGCCCAGGTTCGCCGCCAGGAAGCTCAGGCCGGCGACCCACGCGGTCATGTTGCGGCCGGCGAGGAAGAAATCCTCCCCGGTGCTCGTGCGGCCTTTCAAGTACCAGCCGATGCCGAGCACGGCGGCAAAATAGATGACGACCATGGCGATATCCAAGGTCGACATCCTGATCAAACTTGCTTGGGCAAAGAACGCGGCGGGGTTGGCGAACATGCGTGGCTAATACGTCATTAGGGAATGGCGCGGTGTCAAACATTCCATCGCGCCAACCGAGCTGGCCGTCGGCCGAATGTGGCGGTTCGTCGCCCTTTTTTGCACGTCGGCACTCCCACCGCCTCCGGCAGGCGCGTGACCCGCCCAAGCGCCGCGTCCTCACGGACACAGCTACGGGAATCAACACCGACTGCGCAGTAGCGCGGGCTGAGTCAGCGCGACGGGCTGAATTAGTGGGGGGCCGCGTTGGTGGGGCGGGCCGAGTTGGTGGGGCGGGCTTTACGCCCGCCACCTTGGCACCCGCCCGGAATGCAACTTTTGGTGGAGATGAACCCCGCCCTTGGCCAGACTCCAGTGGCGGGGGTAAACCCCGCCCCACCGGGGGCAGTGAATCTAAAATGAACCCATGCAATGGCGGACTCGACCGGCGAATTGGGCTGAATCAGCGGAGCGCGCCGAGTTGGTGGGGCGGGCTTTACGCCCGCCAGCCAATAGATCCGGCCCCACCCATGGACGCCGAGCCTCCAGAAGGACCTTGAATCACGACCGAGCATCCCCGATCGTTTCCCATTCTTTTGAATCTTTCCCCAGGCTATTCGGCACTGAGCCGCGGCCGGTATTCGGCGGCGGGCGAAGAGTATTTCCTCACTTTTAATCTACAGCGACCCCAGCTTGGTCTATGCGAGCCGTCGCTTTTGTCTGAGATGGCCGCCGGGATGCATGCGATCGAGTCCGCCGGCCATTGGAGCGTGCGCACCGGCGTCGTCATGCCCGATCATGTGCATCTATTGGTGAGATTGAGCAGCGAACCGCTCCGCAACGTTGTGCGGCGCTAAAAGGGAAGGTTGGTGCCAGAACTGCGGAAGCGGGAACTGCGTTGGCAACGCTCATTCTTCGACCATCGCTTGCGTCACCGAGAGGATCCGCTGCCGGTCTTTCTCTACATTTTCCTGAATCCCTATCGAGCGGGTCTGGCGCGGGATGACGAGCCGTGGCCGGGTTATTATTGCGCCTCTGATGAAAGGGTATGGTTCGGCCCATTGACCAAGCGAGGTGTTCCATACCCGGAATGGTTGGATGACCGGGAGCCGCACTCCCGCTCTTTCGG
>JBJKRD010000041.1:0-3667 GCA_046704925.1 Opitutaceae bacterium
GCTCAATCCGGTCACGGTGCGCCCGGAGGTGCTCCGGTTGCAACAGATCGTCACCCAGGTCTACGTGGAGGAGTGCGTGCTCGACTACATCCTCAAGATCGTGGCGGCCACCCGCACCGAGGCCGAATTCAACGAGGGCGTCAGCGTGCGCGGCGGACTGTCGCTCATGGTGGCCGCGCAGTCGCGCGCGTTGGTGAACGGCCGCGATATCGTGGTGCCCGAGGACGTGACCGATCTGGTCGAGCCGGTGTGCGGCCACCGGCTGGCCCTCGTCCGCCAGACTTCGGACGCGCTGGAGGAACGCCGCGCCGTGGCCGCGGCGCTGCGGCGCATCGTCGCGGCCATCCCCCCGCCCGTATGACCCGGCGGCGTCAGTCTGCCGGGGTGGAGAGGCCTTAGGTGCAGGGCGGGGGAAAGACTTGGGAAGCGGGCGGCTGGATCGGTCCGAGCCAGCGGCCGCCGGGACGTTTCCGATGGAACGATCTGCTGTGGGCGCTCATTTTTCCGGCGCGCCATCACCGCATCACCCCGACGATCACCGGCCTCGTGCTCATCGGCCTGGCCCTGGGGATCGGCTCGGCGGCCTACAACAGCGCGAGCAACATCCTTTTCATCACCCTGTCGTTGCTGCTGGCCTGCCTGATCCTGAGCGGGGTGATGTCGTGGCTCAACATCCGGGGCGTGCGGTGGCGCCTGCTGCTCCAGCCGCCGCTGCGGGCGGGTCAGGAGACGCCGGTGACCCTGGAATTGTGGAACCGCAAGACGCTGCTGCCCACCTACGGCCTGTGGCTGGAACTCGGCGCCCGGCCGGTGCCGGCGGGACCGCGGCGGGCGGAGTCGACGGTCACCGCCTCGTCGGCCGAGATCCGGGCCGCGTTGGTGCGCAACGAGCGTGCGGCGGTCCGCGGGAGGTTGGGCTTGCGGGAGCGTCTGGATCCCGGGGGCCAGACCCGCCTCGATTGGATGTTCGTCCCGGCGCGTCGCGGGCGGGTGCGGGTGGAGTTGACCAGCGTGGGTTCGCTTTTCCCGTTCGGCTTTTTGCGCAAGAGTCACGGCACCTGGCTGCATCGCGAGGTGGTGGTGTGGCCGGCGCCCGTGGGATACCGCTTTGTGCGGAACGCCGCGGCGGCGCACCAGGCGGAGGGCGGGCGGGTGGCGCGGCCGGGGGCCGGCAACGACCTGCTCGCGCTGCGGCGGTACCAGGCCGGCGACTCGCACCGCCTCATCCACTGGAAGGCGAGCGCCCGGCAGCGCCAGCTCCTCGTGCGGCAGTTCGCCGCCGAGAGCGCCGAGGGGTATGCGCTCTGGGTGCAGACCGCGCCGGCCACCTGGGTGCGCGAGGAACAATTCGAGCTGTTGTGCCGCTTTGCCGCCACCCTGGCCGAGGATCTGTTCACCGCCGGCCGGCTGGCGGTCGTGGCCGTGAACGCGGAGGAGCCGATCGCCACCCGCCGTGTGCGCGACCTGGAGGCTTTTCTGGACCGCGTGGCGGTGCTGACCGCCGACGGCGGCCCGCCGCCGGCGACCGGCGTGAAGAACGGGGCGGACGCCGGCGCCGGACCGACGGGGGCGGGGCCGCCGGCGCGCAACCGGCCCTCGCCGGTTCTCCGGCTGCGCCGCCATGTGATCACCTTGGGACCGGAAGGTCTCCGGGGAGTCGCGGCTTATGTCGATGGGGAAAAAACGGCCACAGCTTAATCCGGAGGAGCTGCAGCAGTTGCGCTGGCTTCTCGGCGGGGTGCTCGTCCTGATCTCGATCTGGACGGTGATCTACCTCGGAATCGAGGCGGGACTGCTCGCCGGGGTGGCGACCGTGGCGGTGGGCGCGGCCGTGGCGTGGCCGGCGCTGCCGGCGCGGCTGCCATCGCTGGGGCACAAGCTGGCGTTTCCCCTCGTGGTGACCTTCTTCGCCTGGGACCTGTACACCACGGGCGAGGTGCTGCCGGCGGTGATCCGTCTGGACATCCTGCTGCTCCTTTATCGCGGGGTCAGCTACCGCAAGAAGCGCGACGATCTGCAGATCATCGTGCTCGGATTGTTCCTGGTGATGATGGCCGGCGTGCTCACCGTGTCGCTGGCGTTCGCCGCGCAGATCCTCGGGTTCATCGCGGCAGCCCTGGCGTTTCTCTTTGTCATCACGCTCGCCGAACCGGTCGACGGTCGCGCCGAGACGAATTCCGGGCCCGGCGCACCGGCGTGGGCGAGGGTGAATTGGTGGCGGTTCGCGCGCCGGCTCCGCGAGGTGGTGGACTGGCGCCTGATCGCGCTCGGCGGCGGTTTGTTTGTCGGCGTGGTCGCCCTGTCGGCCTTCCTGTTCATGGCGATTCCGCGCTTCCAGCTGGACAGCGGATTCTTCCTCGACCGGTTCATGAAGAAGAAGAGCCTCACCGGCTTTTCCGATTCGATTCGCCTGGGGGACGTGATCGACATCCAGCAGGACCACTCGGTCGCCCTGCGGGTGGATGTCTCGGATCCGGCCCGCGTGCCCGCCCTGCCGTACTGGCGCATGGTGGTGCTGGACGAATATCATGACGGGGTCCTGCGCACCTCGCGACGCCTGCGCAACGATCTGATCATGTCGGCGAGTCTGACGCCGGTGGTGCGGGGCCTGCTGACCCCTGCCGGCGGTCCGCCGATCACCTGGACCTTCTATTTCGAGGCGGGGACCAGCCGGTTTCTGCCGCTGCCGGGGCCGTTCGCGTGGTTGCGGTTCCGGGAACCGCAGTGGGTGCAGCGGCAGTCCGGCCTGCGCATGCTGTCCCTCCGCAACGAGCCCGTCACCATGGTGGCGTATCGGGTGGAGGGCCAGGCCGCCGACGGCTTTGTCGCCGATCCCCGCTTTGGCGCGCTGCTGCGGGCGGCCGAACGCCTTCGGGAGACGCCGGCGGTCGCGGCGGCGGACGGGCCGGGCTGGACGGCGCACGCTTATCCGTTGACGACGCTGGAACTGCCGGAACGCGCAGCGGATCAGCGGATCTTGCGGCGCGTGGTGGCGGAAATCACGGGCGACGCCAGTCTCTCCGCGGCCGAGTTTGCGGCGCGGGCCAGCCGGTGGTTGGATGCGCACCACGGTTATTCGCTGCAGGTGACGCTGCCGGGCGGCGACCGGGATCCGGTCGTGGCGTGGCTGGACTCCCGCCTGCCGGGGCACTGCGAGCTGTTCACCGCCGCGTTCACCCTGCTGGCGCGGACCGCGGGTTTTCCGACCCGGGCGGTCACCGGTTTCCGGGGCGGGGACTGGAACGCCTACGAGAACTATTTCATGGTGCGCAATTCGCAGGCCCACGCCTGGTGCGAAATCTACAACGGCAGCACGGGCTGGCTGCGGGTGGATCCGACGGCGGGCGCGGCGGCGGTGACCGAGAACGGGCCGAATCCGGCTGCGGCTACCGCCCTCGTCCGCCGGCCCGACCGAAGCTGGCAGGCCCGGCTGGATGCCATCCGCATTCTCTGGTACCGGCGGGTCGTGAGCTTCGACCAGCGCAGTCAGGCGGCGTTGATCGGGTCGCTGCGCGAAACGACCGCAAACGCGGTCACGCTGGTCCGCGAATTCGTGGCCGCCGCGTTGGATCCGGTCCGCCGCTGGCTGCGGCGCCCGTGGGACCTGCGGCGGCTGGCGGCCGGACTCACCGTCGCGCTCGGCGCGTTGCTCGCGGCGGTCTGGTGG
>JBJKRD010000042.1:0-3059 GCA_046704925.1 Opitutaceae bacterium
GGCCCCGGCCTCGGGGCCGTAGAGTTCAAGGATGAGGTCGGAAAAGCCGTTGATGACGGCCGGCTGTTGGTTGAAGCCCGGCGCGGAATTCACCATCCCGAAGACCCGCACCCACGCCGACACGCGATCGAGGTCGCCCAAGGCCCGTTGGAGGCTGCCGAGGATGGACAGGGCGGTCAGGCGCGCAGCGGCGTAGCCCTGCTCGACGTTGAGGTCGCTTCCCACCTTGCCCCGGGGTTGGGCGATCGTGCCGTCCGGATGTTGCGGGCCGTGGCCGGAAACCAGCGCCCGGTGGCCGTGGATCCTGACGAACCTGAAAGGGAGGATGACGCCGGGCGGGGGAACCACCGGCGGCGGCAGCATGAGACCGAGTTCCCGGAGTTTGGCTTCGATTCGGGCCATGGCAGGAGGCAATATTTTGAAGACCTTGCGCCGAAGTCAAAAAGCAGTTGCCGGGGACGCCGGAAAAACCGGGTTGCACCGATCGGGCATCACCGGGTCAGATCCGCAAACAAAAGGCCCCCGCGGGATCGCGAGGGCCTTGGAAGAGACTCAGGAATCTGGCGCGCGGGCACGCCAAACGCCTCACTTTTCTGCACGCAGCCGGCGACGCGAAATGAGCCCGATGCCAGCCAGGGAGATGCCCAGCAGCATCGCGGTGCTGGCACCATCCGGCACGCTGCTGCTCGATTTCACTCCGGAGAAGGTGTAGATGAGATCCTCGTAGCCCGCGTCTCCCAGGCCGGCAAGATCCTCAAATCCAATCGCCGTGCCTCCGTAGGGTCCGGTATAAGAGCCGTCCACCCAGGCATGGGCATAGCCGTCGGCGTTGCGGGACGCCGGCCCGGTGTACCAATCGAGGGAGGCGGCGGCATCTCCGTAATTGAAATTATAGCCCGTCGTGTCCGCAACAATATGGAACAGCAGCTCGGTCCCGGCGGCCCAAGTACCCAGGTCCACCGTGTCGCCGGGGCTGTTGGTGTGGTTCAGGAAGATGTAGTTCGAGGTTGCGCCAACGCCGCCCGCATTCGCGTACGCGCTGCCCGAATTGTCCAAGTACAGGTAGTCGGCGTAGGAGCCGCTGCCGTGGATGAAGGTGGCCGTAACGTCGCCGCCGGTGGCGATGACCTCGGCGCCGATGACGGGGCTGCCTTCCCCGACATAGGAATCGATGGCAAAGGCGTCGGTCGCGACAAACATCGCGATGACGCCGGTGACGAGGGCCAGAGCCGCCCGCCGCGGCAATGCCGGTCCTTCTGCGTGTGTCTTGAGTTTCATGGGGGATTCGCGCCAATAAGGCTAACAGTGTTGGCCAACAGGCCGTGATAAGGGCCGCTAAGCCAAGCTATTGTAGCTTTTCCTTTGCCAACCTTTGGCCGCCGGCATTCAACAGACGAAGATGTCTCATAACATATTATCTGCCAATATCGTAGGATTTCGACTATCGTGCGAAAAACACCCCCTCTCTCGTGAGCCATTCGGCCGATTTGTAAGGCATTTCGACGGCCAAAAAGTGCGTATTGACGAATGCCTCCACTGAATCTGTTGATAACTAATCAGTTGCGATCCAGGAGAACCGCGAAATGACAGCGACGGAGTTTCTTACGATGAAAGAGATCCGGCCCCGCCACCAACCCTTGAAACGGGCGAAGGGCAGCGCCTCGCTGGTGAACGTGTCAAGGTGACCGCCGCCAAGCCCTTGGCGATCGCCTTTTTCCCGGCGCGTCGCTCCCCGCATCCGGTCTGCCGACTGCTTCGCCTTCTTTCCTGTTTCGCCAGCCAAACCGCAAGATCGTCGGTGAAGAACTCCGGCGTCACCCGCATCGCTTCGACCGGGTTGGAGACCGCGCACCGTCCCGGCGCCGCCTGCGGCGCGATCGTCAGCCGTTCGGACATTCCAGTTTCCCAACTTTCGATTGCAGATCCCTGACCTGGGCTCCGAGCCGGGCAAACATGGATCCGGTGATTAGGATCAGCCCGACCCTGTAATCTCCAGACAGCAGGTTGCCGGCCGTGGACTTCGGCGGCGCGACTGGAGCCGCCACCTTGGCGCCGAACAACGCCATGAGGAATACGCCAACGACCAACAGAACATAGTGACCGATGGGTTTATGTGTTTTCGTGGTCCTTGCTTCGATCGCTGAGGAACGATTGAAAGGTGACCGAGGCCGGGCGCAGCAGCGATCGGCTCCCATTTAAACGCATTTCCCGGCAATCGAGCCGCCGGCTTCCTCGGCCCTTGCGCTCTGCTTCACGAATCGCAGGAATTGCCGCGGCCGGCCCGCCCAATTTTTCTCCGAGATTTCGAAATCGGCAATGGCGGCTTGGGCCATCAGTCTGCCAAGACTTGTTCGATCGTGACAGTAATGTGGATTGGATAGTCCATTAATCGTGTCCATTGACACTCGGCCCTCCGGGCCGCAGCGCCGCCGGGATGCGATCTCCTCCGCTGATGCCGACCGGTACAGCGGCCCCTCAACAAGGCACCATCCACCGGGCCGGAGGAGTCGGTGGATTTCCCGTACGGCTTGCAGCTGCTCCTGGTCCTCCAGCAACTCATAAAACGCGGACCACAGGCAGAGTGCGACGTCAAATAGACCGTCGCCAATCGGAATGCGGCACATGCTTGCATGTACCCACTGGACGGAAATTCGACGCTGACCTGCGGCCTCTCGGGCGGCCCGTAGGAGGACGTCTGATAGATCTAGCCCAGTGACCTCGAAGCCGGATTCGGCCAGCGGAATTGTGATACGGCCGTACCCACATCCAACATCGAGGATTCGTTGGCCCGGGTGGATCATTGCCCGGATTTGACCGACGGTATCATCATCCCACGCCGCAGTCGTTCGCGCAGCCAGACCCGCTGCACCCAGCCGATCGTAGAACGCCGCAGGCATTTGCTCTGACGGCATGGCAATCACGGTGGTTCAACGACAAAGGTCAGCGACGAGCGAAGCGAGTTCGCTGCACCGGCTGGTTCGGAATCCTATTTTCTTCCGACGCCAAATCTCGGATGCCGCCGGTGGTGGCGAAGAACAAGAATCCGGACTTCGTTCGGG
>JBJKRD010000043.1:0-7105 GCA_046704925.1 Opitutaceae bacterium
CGCGAGCGGCAGCGAATGGGCCACGATCTGCATGACGGCCTCGGCCAGCAACTCCACGGGCTCTCCTATCTGGCGGCGTTGCTGCAGAAAGGGCTTGAGGAGGACCGGTCGGCCCACGCGGTCGACGCCGGCCGTCTGAACGAATACCTGCAGGAGGCCCTGGACATGGCCCGCAGTCTCGCGCGCGGCCTGGAGCCGGTCGGGCCCGAACCGCAGGGCCTGATGCTGGCGTTGCGCGAACTGGCCATGCGCACCGCGCGCCTCTTTCGAATGGATTGCCGGTTGGTCTGTCGCGTCCCGCTGATGATTCAACGCCAGATGGCGGCGGCCCACCTGTATCGCATCGCCCAGGAGGCCGTGAACAACGCGACGAAGCACGGCCGGCCCACGCGGATCCGCATCCGGCTGGGTGCCGCAGGGGGGCAGATCGTCCTGCAAATTCGCGACAACGGGGTCGGCCTCCGTCACCGCCCGGATCGGGGCCGCGGGATGGGCATGCATATCATGCGGTATCGCGCCGCGATTCTCGGCGGCTCGCTGGTGGTCCGGGATCATCCGCGGGGCGGCACCGAGGTGGTCTGCACGGTGACCCGGGAGGCGCTGCTTTTCTCCAACGACCATCGCAAATGAAACGTCCCGCCGTCGCCTCCCCGTCATCGTCCCCCCGCAAGCGCATCCTGGTGGTGGACGACCACCCGCTGATGCGCGCTGGCGTGGCGCAGTGGATCCGACGGGCCGGCGACCTCGATGTCTGCGGGGAGGCCGAGTCCGCCGCCCAGGCCATTTCGCTGATCGAAAAGCTCAAGCCCGACCTGGTGCTCACGGATATCACGCTGACCGGTCGCAGCGGCCTCGAACTCATCAAGGATCTGCATGCGCTGCGCCCCGACCTGCCGGTGCTGGTGCTGTCCATGCACGAGGAGGCCCTGTACGCCGGCCGGGCCTTGCGGGCCGGCGCCCGGGGTTACGTGATGAAGCGCGCTGGCGGCGACCGGATGATCGAGGCCATCCGCGAGGTGCTGATGAACCGCATCGTGGTGAGCCCGGAGATGGCGACGAATCTGCTGGAGGAATACTCGGGCCGACGGAACCGCTCGGGGCGAACCACCCTGCGCAATCTGACGGACCGGGAGTTCGAAATCCTGCAGCTGCTCGGCGAAGCCAAGACCAACCGGGAAATCGCCGAGCAGCTGCACCTGAGCCCCAAGACTGTCGAAACGCACCGATTGAACCTGATGCGCAAGCTCAAGCTCAGGAATCTCGCCGAATTGGTGCGTTTCGCGTTGGAGCGGGCCATGAAAGAGGCGGCGGGTCATTGGGACGGTTGAGCGCCGGGGGGGCCGAGCGGGCCTGACACGCCAACCCACCGGCGGCTCCGGGCGGCGCGGTGCCGCCGTGCGCAGGGCGGCCGGGCGGCGTGTGGGCGGGTCGCGCAACCGACGATCCCGGATCGGGACGCCGTCGGATTTCCGGTACCGGCGTGATCCGTCGCCACTAGCGGGGATCCTCACCGTTCCCACGCGATCTAGGTCCACGCCTTAGAGCCTAGGCAAAGTGCTTAGACCGGATGGGCAGGGGCCTGATTGTGAAATGAGCCTTGGAGCCGGTAGGATGGGGTGGGTTTACCTCAAAACCTTACCCAGAAAACCATGAACCCACACCAAGCTCCGCGGGGGCCTGTCTCCGCGCATTTACACGTATTCCGGCGTCTGATGGTCCTGCCATTGGGTGTCGTTTTGTCGGCAGCATTCGTCTTCGCGCAACAGGTCAATCCGCCGGCCGCCGCCGGCAGCCCGGCTTCCGGGACCCAGGCAGCATCGTCCGGGCAGGTGGTAAAGATGTCGCCGTTCGAGGTGCAGGCCTCCAGTAGCGACGTCGGCTATTACGCCGAAAACACGCTGGCGGGCAGCCGCCTCAACACGAACGTGAGTGATCTGGCCGCCTCGATCACGATCGTGACCAAGCAGCAATTGGAGAACACCGGCTCGCTCAACATCAACGACGTGTTCATGTACGAGGCCAACACCGAGGGCTCCAACACCTACACCCAGCTGGCGCTGGACCGCGGCGTGGCCCGCGACCCGCTCACCGGCTCGGGCACCTCCACGACGATTGCGACCAACACCCGCATCCGCGGCCTGGATTCGGCGGACACGGCCCAGGACAACTACCCGACGATCCGCAGCATCCCATTCGACAGCTACAACACGAACACGGTGGAGATCAACCGCGGGCCGAACTCCATGTTGTTCGGCACCGGCAGTCCGGCCGGCATCGTGAACCAGACGACCTCCTCGGCCGTGCTCAACCAGCGGCATTCGCAGGTGGAGTACCGGGTGGGCAGCTTCGGCTCCTACCGCGCCAGCTTCAACACGAACCAGCCGCTGGGGGCGAAGGCGGCGATCTTCGCCGCGGCGCTGTACGATTCGCCCGGCTTCGAACGCAAGCCCTCCTACAATGTGACCCGGCGCCAGTATGTGACGCTCGACTTTGAGCCGTTCGCCACCACGCGGATCACCGCGAGCTTCGAGCACTACGACAACCACAACAGTCTGCCGAATTTCGTGGCGCCGCTGGACTACGTGACCCCGTGGAAGGACGCCGGCCGGCCGGCGTACAATCCGTACACGTCGATGCTGACGATCCTGGACACCGGGCAGGTGCTTGGACCCTACGTCAGCTCGACACACGATCCCCGCTGGATTCCCGGTACCCCCACGGGCACGACGGCGATGACCAACACCAGCTCGCCGCTCTACGTGCCGACCATCGGCTTCGACGGCCACAACAAGATGTATTTCGACCAGGGCAACCAAGTGGGATTCTGGGAGCCCGGACCGGGCACCGTTTCCATGGACCGGCCGTCCGCGACCGCCGCGACCGCGGCCCAGTGGTTCGCCTACAGCCAGGAGCTCACCAATTCGATCGCGCCCCTGGCGCCGGCCCCGCCGGCCAGCACCGGAGCGACCGCCTACGGCACCTGGTATCCCGTGTCCATCACCAACAAGGCGCTGTACGACTGGACCAAGACCAGCCTCGATTCGGCCAATGTCGCGAGCCAGAACGCCCGGACCTACCACATCGAGCTGCAGCAGCAGTTGCCCTGGGGTTTCAACTTCGACGCCGGCTGGTTCCGCCAGGAGCTGAGTTCGTGGACCAACCGCCCGCTGGGGAGCGCCAACAACCCGCTCGGGATCTACGTCGACACCAACCTGGTCAGCCTCACCGGCGAGCCCAACCCGTACTTCGGCAGCCCGTACGTCAACAATTACCAGTCGACCATCGGCTGGTCGCTCGAGCGCAACAACAATTACCGGGCCATGCTGGCGTGGGAGCACGATTTCTCCAAGAACGCGGGCTGGACGCGGTGGCTGGGCCGGCACCGCTTCCTGGGCTTCTGGACCCGCCAGCAGGACTACATCAATTCACAGTCCTTCACGGCGTCGTTTGACGGCGGGGATCCGCGGCTGCTGCCCAACACCAACACCAACCCGCCCAACAACTACGTGTGGGCCAGCCAGCAGAACTTCTGGCGCAACTACTACCTGGGCAAGAACCCGGATGGCGTGATCCAGTTCTCGCCCGGGGAAGGCAGCTCGGGCTGGGGCACGGGGACCCAATTGATCACGGTCTACAATTGGCTCACCGGAGTCTACGACACGGTGCCCGTCCATCTCAGTTACAATCCGCGCGTCGGCTCCGTCAAAAACCTGATCGACGACGCCCGCAGCGTGGCCTGGCAGGGATACCTGTGGAAGGACCGGATCCTGCCCACGCTCGGCTGGCGCCGGGACAACCTGAGCATCCAGCAGACGGACCTCGCCGGGCTGCACACCTATGACGAGTATCAGGGCGGTTACCCGGTGCCCGGGATGCAGTACCGCCTGGGGTCGACCTTCTACGTGGCCGGCAACACCAAGACGACCGGCGTCGTGGTCAAGCCGTTCAAGAACTGGAACGCCATCGACAACGCGGCCGACAACGGGAGCTGGTTCGCCGACTTCGTCCGCGGACTGAGCTTCCACCTCAACAAGTCGGACAACTTCACCGCCCCGAGCAGCGTCCAGTACGACTTTTTCCACAACCAGCTCGGCAAACCCCAGGGCCAGGGCAAGGACTGGGGCGTGGGCCTGAGCATGTTCCACAACAAGCTCTACGTCGAACTCAACTGGTTTGAGGCCGACAATCAGAACGCCCCGCAATCGGCCGCCGGCACGCCGATCATCCGGATCGAGCGGATCGACACCAGCAGCTTCCGCTCCTGGGCCAACTACGTGGTGCGCATTCGCGACGGGCAGGATCCGACCTCTCCGGATTTCGCCAACAACACGATCACGCCGCTCACCCAGGCCGAGCAGGATCAGATCGCCCAGATCATGGGGGTGCCCTTTGACTGGCCGACCTGGTCGGTGGCAGGCACGGAGACCGACAAGGCGAAGGGCATGGAGGCCTCGTTGATCTACAACCCGATGCCGAACTGGACCATGAAGCTGGACGTGGGCAAGCAGCGGTCGACCTACAGCGACGTCTCCAAGCAGATCACCGACTGGCTGGCGGTGCGGATGCCGGTCTGGACCAGCGCCGCGGCCCCCGACATGCCCGCCCTGATCACCATGTCCAACGGCACGGAGTTATCCTTGCAGCACTTCTGGACGGGCTACGGGTTCAACGCCGACGCGCGCATCACCAATCCCAACGGCTGGACCAGCGTGCAGGGCTTCTACAATGCCGCCGTGCTGCCGGTCATCTACACCGCCATCGCGGGGCAGGGCACCCGGGTGCCGAACGAGCGGGAATGGACGGTGAACTACATCACGAACTACGCCTTTACGCACGGCCGCCTGAAAGGCTGGTCCGTCGGCGGGGCCTATCGCTGGGCGGACAAGGCGATCGCCGGGTACTATGGCAGCACGGATCCCAGCACCTACGCGCATCCGGCCCCTGGCGAGGCGGTCATGGTCCTGCCGGACCTGACCCGGCCGATTTATGTGCCGGCCGAACATCACCTGGACTTGTGGGTGGCCTACACCACCGAGTTGCCGCAGATCTTTGGCAAACGCGTACAGGCGAAGTTCCAGTTCAACATCCGTGACGTCACCGAGAATGGCGGACTGCAGGCGATCTTGTTCAATGTCGACGGATCGCCCGCCGAATACCGCATCCTCGATCCGCGGACGTTCTTCTTCACCACCACCCTGTCCTTCTGACCTTCTGCGGAAGTTGGTCCGGTTTCTGGTTTACCGGACCTCGGAAACATCGCAGGACCTTCCGGCCGCAAGGCCGGAAGGTTTTTTTTGCGCCGGGTTCCGCGGCGCCGGCCGGCGGTCCGGTCCGGCGCGGATTCCCAAGCCGTCCGCGGCCCCGCTTCAGGCGTGGGCTGAGGACCGAAGAGCACTTCGCCCGGTTGATGATTCCGGGGTCGCTCCAGTAACATCCGCATGAGCCTGTTTGACGATGCCCCCGATGGTCCCTGAACACTCCCGCGGCTTGAAATCGGCGGGGAATGCACGGTGCCGCATTCTCCTGGCGGATCGGCATGCCGTGATGCGGACGGCGGCCGCGGCGTGGATCCGGCAAAGCCCCGATCTGGCGGTGTGCGGCGTCGTGCGCGGCCTGCCTCTCGTGGAGCCGGCGATCCGGCGGTGGCGCCCCGACGCCGTGGTTCTCGAGATCTCGGGCGAGAGCGATCTCAGGCTGGTGCGGGAACTGCGCCGACGCCACCCCCGGCTGCCGATTCTCGTGTTCGCGGCCCTGGACGAGGCGGTTTACGGTCCGCTGGCGCAGACGGCCGGCGCGAATGGTTTTCTCGCGAAGAAGGCCGGGGGCGAGCAGTTGATCCACGCCATCCGCCGGTTGCCGGTAATTTGACCGACAGGGAGTGCGCCGGGGTGCGCTCAGCGATTGTCTTGGCCCGCTCAGGCGGAGGCTGGTCCGGGGTCAGCCGCCCGCCGATTGTGGCGCCAAGCTTCCACCGGGTAAACTGGGTGCTTTCCTGCGCCATCGCAGCCAACACCGGCAACAAGCACCAGAAGCAAACCCCATGATACCAACATCCGCTCTGCAGCGGCGCGCCTTGGCTTGGTCCCAGGCGTTGCGCCGCCTATTCGTCATTCCGGCCGGCGTCCTGCTCGCCGCGTCGCTCGTTTTCGCCCAACAGGCCAGCCCGTCCATGACGACCGGCGACCAGGCCACCCCTGGTCAGCCGGCCGGCACCCAGGCGGCATCGCCGGTGAAGCAGCAAGTCGTGAAAATGTCGCCGTTCGAGGTGCAGGCCTCCAGCAGCGACGTCGGCTACTACGCCGAGAACACGCTCGCCGGCAGCCGCCTCAACACGAACATCAGCGACCTGGCGGCCTCGATCACGATCGTGACCAAGCAGCAGTTGGAGGACACCGGTTCGCTGAACATCAACGACATTTTCATGTACGAGGCCAACACTGAGGGCGGCAATACGTACACGGAACTGGACATCGATCGCGGCGTGGCGCGCGACTCGATGAGTGGCGCCGGCACCTCGACAACGTTCGCGACGAACAACCGGTTGCGCGGGTTGGGCTCGGTGGACACGGCGGAGGACAACTACCCGACGATCCGCTCGATTCCATTCGACAGCTACAACACCAACACCGTCGAGATCAACCGCGGCCCCAACTCCATGTTGTTTGGCACCGGCAGCCCGGCGGGCATTGTCAATCAATCGACCGCCGACGCGGTGCTGAACCAGCACCAGACACAGCTGCAGTACCGGATCGGCAGCTTCGGGTCCTACCGGGCCAGCTTCCACACCAACCAGCCGCTCGGCCGGCACGCGGCGCTCTTTGCCGCCGCCCTTTACGACGTCCAGGGTTATGAGCGCAAGCCGTCGTACAACAACACCCGCCGGCAATATATTGACTTCACCTGGCAGCCGACGCGCAGCACGCGGGTCACGGCCAGCTTCGAGCACTACGACAACCACAACAGCCTGCCCAACTTCGTCGCGCCGCTGGACTACGTCACGCCGTGGCAGGACGCCGGCCGGCCGGCGTGGAATCCGATCACCCAGATGGTCACGTTCCTGGACACCGGCAAGGTGATGGGACCGTATCTGCAGTCCAGCCACGAC
>JBJKRD010000044.1:0-9687 GCA_046704925.1 Opitutaceae bacterium
TGTCCTTGATGGCCAGCAGATGGACGCCGAGCTTTTCCAGCTCGCGGGCGAGGCGCACATAATACTGCAGCCCGTATTTTTCCCGCCCCGGGTCGAGCAGGTCGCCGGTGTAGCAGATGGCGGCCTCGCAAAGCGCGCCGGTCTCCAGCACCGCGTCGAGGGCCACGCGCATGTTGGGCAGGTAGTTGAGCGAATCGAACACGCGGAAGAGATCGATGCCGGCGGCCGCGGCGTGGTGCACGAAGCCGGCGATCACATGATCCGGGTAATAGCTGTAGCCCACGCCGTTGGCCCCGCGCAGCAGCATCTGGAAGCAGTCGTTGGGGATGCGTTCCCGCAGGAGGGCGAGGCGCTCGTAGGGACTCTCGCGCAGGAAGCGCATGGCGGTGTCGAAGGTGGCGCCGCCCCAGCATTCCAGGCTGAACAGGCCCGGGGTCCGGCGGGCGAGGGCGCCGGCCGCGGCCACCATGTCGTGGGTGCGCATGCGCGCCGCCAGCAGGGATTGGTGGGCGTCGCGGAAGGTCGTGTCGGTGATGAGCAGCCGCCGCTGCCGCCGGATCCAGTCGGCGAATTTCCGCGGCCCCAGGGCCTTGAGCAGGTCCCGTGAACCGGGCGGCGGCGCCACCCGACGGTCGTATTCGGGCACCGGCGGGCCGGCCGGCCGGTCCAGGTGGCGGCCCTTGACCTGGGGATTGCCGTTGACAATGACATCGCCGAGGTAGGCGAGCAGCTTCGTGGCCCGGTCGCGGCGCACCTTGAATTCGAAGAGGGCGGGCGTGGTGTCGATCAGGTTCGTGGTGGCGGCCCCGGCCCGAAACACCGGATCGTGGATGACGTTCTCCAGGAACGGCAGGTTCGTCTTGACCCCGCGGATGCGGAATTCGCGCAGCGCCCGGTCCATGCGCTGCAGGGCGATCTCCAGCTTCGGCCCGAACGCGGTGACCTTGACCAGCAGCGAGTCGTAGAACGGCGTGATGACGCTGCCCGTGTCGCCCATGGCGCCGTCAAGCCGGATGCCGAAACCGGCCGAGCTGCGGTAGCTGAGAATCCGTCCGTAGTCGGGCGTGAATTTGTTGGCGGGATCCTCCGTGGTGACGCGGCACTGCACGGCGCACCCGATGCGGGGCATCGCCTCCTGCCGCGGCAGGTCGAGCTCCGGATCAAACAACCGGGCCCCCTGGGCGATGAGAATCTGGGCGCGGACCAGGTCGACGCCGGTGATGATCTCGGTCACCGTGTGTTCGACTTGGATGCGCGGGTTCATCTCGATGAAGTACCACTCGCGCGGCTGGTCGGCGTTGAGGAGGAATTCGACGGTGCCGGCGTTGTCGTACCGGATCTCCCGGGCGATGCGGACGGCGGCGTCGCACAGGGCGCGGCGGACGTCCTCGGGCAGGTGCAGGGACGGGGCGACCTCGATCACCTTCTGGTGGCGGCGCTGGACGGAGCAGTCGCGCTCGTGGAGGTGGAGGACGTTGCCGTGCCGGTCGCCGAGCACCTGCACCTCGATGTGTTTCGCCCGGGGCACGTAGCGCTCGAGGAAGACCGCGGGGTTGCCGAAGCTCGTGGCGGCCTCGCCCTGCGCCTCCTGGAGCTTCGCCCGCAGCTCGGCGGCGCTCGTGACGACGCGCATGCCGCGGCCGCCGCCCCCAAAGGCCGCCTTGATGATGAGCGGAAAGCCGATTTCGCCGGCCCGCCGCGTGGCGACGGCCGGATCGGCCACGGGTGCGGCCGTGCCGGGGAGCACCGGCACCCCCACCCGCTGCGCCAGCCGGCGCGCGGCGGTCTTGTCGCCCATCAGGTCGAGCAGCTCCGGCCGGGGGCCGATAAAGGTAAGGCCGACGGTGGCGCAGGCGCGCGCGAAGGCGGCGTTTTCGGCAAGGAAGCCGTAGCCGGGATGGATGAGGTCGACGCCCTTCTCGCGGGCGAGGGCGATGAGGCCGTCGATGTCGAGGTAGGCCGCGACCGGGCCCTTGCCACGCCCGATGAGGTAGGCCTCGTCGGCCTTGAAACGGTGCACGCCGAGCCGGTCCTCCTGGGCGTAGACCGCGACGGTCCGGAGGCCGAGTTCGGTGGCGGCGCGAAAGATGCGGATGGCAATCTCGCTACGGTTCGCGACGAGGAGTTTCTTCATCTGGGTGCGCGGCGTTCGATGCAAGGTCGGGCGCCGGGGGGCGTCAATCTTTCTGGTACGGGCCGGACGACGATTCGGCAATTGCCGGTTGCGCTGCAGATTTGATCTGCCAAGGTTCCGGAGGCTACCCCGTGACGATCGCAAAAAAAGAGCTCAAGGCTTTCCTGGAGGCCAAACAGGGCCATCCGCACGACCTGCTGGGCATGCATCCGGCGTCGACGGACGCCGGGACGGGCGTGGTGGTGCGGGCCTTCCTGCGCGGCGCGACGGAGTGCAGCGTGATTGACGGCCGGGACGAAGCGGCGCTGATGGCCGGCGGGGCGGCCCGCTGGCCGATGACGCAGCTGGCGCCCGAGGGTTTCTTCGAAGTGTTCATTCCGGGCGTGACGCGCGTCTTTCGTTACCTGCTGCGCGCCCGGTACCCGGGCGGCGAGATCCGCCAGTTGCATGATCCGTATGCGTTCCTGCCCACGCTGAGCGACCAGGACCTGTATCTCTTCAACCAGGGCAACGAGCATGCCATTTACCGGAAGCTCGGCGCCCATGTGCGGGAGATCGACGGGGTGGGGGGCGTGTCATTCGCCGTATGGGCGCCGACCGCCCGGCGGGTGTCGGTGGTGGGCAACTTCAACCAGTGGGACGGCCGCTATCATCCGATGCGCCCCCTCGGGTCGTCGGGTGTCTGGGAGCTCTTTGTCCCGGGGCTGGCGGAGGGCCAGCTCTACAAGTTCGAGATCTGGGATCAGGCCGGCCTCATCCGGCTGAAAACCGACCCCTACGCCACCTATTTCGAGGCCCCGCCGAACAACGCCTCCATCGTCTGCGACACCCGCCGTCACCGCTGGGGGGATGCGGCGTGGCTCGAACAACGCGCCGCCCAGGCCGGCGAGCTCGACCGGCCGTTGTCCATTTACGAGGTGCACCTGGCCTCCTGGCGGCGGGTGGCCGCGGACGGGGACCGGCCGATGACCTATCGGGAGCTGGCGCCGGCGCTGGCCGACTACGCCGTCGAGATGGGCTACACCCATATCGAAGTCCTGCCGGTGGCGGAGCATCCGTTTGACGGGTCCTGGGGCTACCAGGTCACGGGTTTTTTCGCCCCGACCCGCCGCCATGGGACGCCGGAGGACTTCGCCTGGTTTGTCGACCACCTGCATCAGCGCGGGCTGGGGGTCATCATCGACTGGGTGCCGGCGCACTTCCCGCGGGACAGCTTCGCCCTGGCCGAATTCGACGGCACCCATCTCTACGAACACGCCGATCCCCGGCAGGGGGCGCACCAGGACTGGGGCACGCTGATCTTCAATTATGGGCGCCACGAGGTGCGATGCTTTCTGCTCGCCAGCGCCCTGGCCTGGTTCGACCGGTACCACATCGACGGGCTGCGGGTGGATGCCGTCGCGTCGATGCTCTACCTCGACTACTCGCGCAAGCCGGGCGAATGGGTGCCCAACAAATTCGGCGGCCGGGAAAACCTCGAGGCGATCGATTTCCTCCGCCAGGCGAACGATCTCGTCCACGCCTATTACCCCGGCGCGCTCATGATCGCCGAGGAGTCGACCTCGTTTGGCGGCATCACCAAGGCCACGAAGGAAGGCGGCATCGGCTTTGACCTCAAGTGGAACATGGGCTGGATGCACGACACGCTGCGGTACTTTTCGAAGGACCCCATCCACCGCAAGTGGCACCAGAACGACCTGACCTTCGGAATGCTGTACCAGTACGCCGAACGGTTCGTGGCCGTCTACTCGCACGACGAGGTCACGCACGGCAAGGCGTCGATGTTGTTCAAGATGGGGGCCCGCCACATTCCGGAGAAGGCGGCCAACCTGCGGGCCCTGTACGGTTTCATGTGGGGCTGGCCGGGCAAGAAACTGCTCTTCATGGGCTGCGACTTCGGGCAGGCGGCGGAATGGAACCACGCGGCCAGCCTCGACTGGCATCTGCGGCAATACCTGGACCATGAGGGCGTCCGCCTGCTGGTGCGCGATCTCAACCGGCTGTACCAGGGCGAACCGGTGCTGAGCCGCCACGATTTCGATCCGGAAAACTTCCGGTGGCTGGCGTGCAACGACGCGGAATCCAGCGTGGTGGCCTGGCTGCGCCGCGACCGGCGCGAAGAGGTGATGTTCATGGTGGTCGGTCATTATACGCCGCTGCACCGGCAAAACAACCGGATCGGCGCGCCGCGGCCCGGCTTCTGGCAGGAAGTCATCAACACCAACAGCCAGTATTACGGCGGCAGCGGCACGGGGAATCAGGGCGGGCGGACCACCGAGAACGTCGCGGCCGACGGCTGCGGGCAGTCGCTGTTGCTCACGCTGCCGCCGCTGAGCACGATGATCTTCAAGTGGACGGCGCCCCGCCCGGAGGAGCCGGCGGCGGCGGCGGCGGCCCAGACGCCGGGTGAAAGCTTAATCCGCGGCGGCTAAAGGCGCCGCGGGGAACCGACGGGCGGCGCGGCGATGGTGCGGGCCGGATCGCGCCGGCTTGCCGCGGGGCCTAGGTCTTCCGCGCGACCAGGCGGTAGGCGGGCATCAGGCCGCGGTTCTTGATCTCGATGGGTCCGCGATCCTCGAAGATGAAACGCTCGCCGAGCAGTTCGCGGGTCGCCGCCGAGATCTGGATCATGCCGGGCTGGCTGTGCGTCTCCATGCGGCTGGCCAGGTTCACGGTGTCGCCCCACAGGTCGTAGGCGAACTTGCGCGTACCGATGATGCCGGCGACCACCGGGCCGCTGTTGATGCCGACGCGGATGTCCAGGTTGGTCGAGTTGCGGCGGTTGAAATGGCGCAGCACCTCGATCATGTCGAGGGCCATCAGCGCGCACCGCTCGGCGTGCTCGGGCATGGCGGTGGGCACGCCGCCGACGACCATGTAGGAATCGCCGATGGTCTTGATCTTCTCGAGCTCGTAGGTCTCGGCCAGCTTGTCGAAACCGGAGAAGAGATCGTTGAGGAGCTGCACGGTCCGGCTCGGGGCGGTATTGGCCGAGAAGCTCGTGAAGCCGACGATGTCCGCAAACACCACGGTGGCTTCACGGAAGCTGTCGACAATCGTCCGCTCGCCCTGCTTCAGCCGGTCGGCGACCGCCTTGGGCAGCACATTCAGGAGGAGACGGTCGGATTTGGCGCGCTCCGCCTGCAACTCGGTGAGGTAGGCCTGTTCCTGGTCGCGGAGCCGCTTCTTTTCCAGCGAGGCATTGATGCGGGCGTGGAGGATGACGGAATTGAACGGCTTCGGCACGTAGTCCTCGGCGCCCGCCTCGATGCAGCGCACGGTGCTGTCGACCTCGTCGAGGGCGGTGAGCATGATCACCGGAATGTGCCGGAGCTTGGGATCGGCCTTGATGAACTCGAGCGTGTGAAAGCCGTTCAGCTCCGGCATGATGATGTCGAGCAGCACCAGGTCGAATTCGCGCTGCTTCAGGAGGTCGAGTGCCAGGCGGCCGTTTTCGACGGTGGTGACCGTGAAGCCGGAGCGTTGGAGGCGCCGGGCCATCATCTCCCGGTTCATGGGATCGTCGTCCACGACCAGCAGCCGGCCGGTGAAGCGGGCCCCGGTATGGCCGAGAAATTCCACCGGCGACGGGGTCTTGGCGGGCGCCGCCGCCGGCCCGAGGGTGACCTGCGCGGAGATGCCGGGATCGGCGGAGATGCCCCGGACGTCGATCTTGACGGCGAACTCTTCGCTTTCGAAGAGCCGGTGCAGATTGTAGCCCGCCTGGTTGATCCGCTTGAGATCGCTCGCCACGTCCGGCTTGCCGAGCTCACCGGCCTCCTCCTGGCACAGCTCGCTGTAGCCGACGATGGCGTTGAGCGGGGTGAGCATGTCGCGGCGCATCCCCAGGAGGTCGATCTTGCCCGTTTCAATCTTCCAGGGGGCCAGCGCGTCGTTGAACAGCGCCAGGAGCTGGCCGCCGGCCGTGTGGATCTTCTTGATGTCGCGCAGCAGCCGCTCCGCTTCCAGCCCCTCGATCGATTCGAGCAGCATCTCGCTGTAGCCGATGATCTGGTTCAGGGGCGTACGCAGCGCGTGGCGGAGCTGCGTGAGCGTTTCGAGGTCGTTGGATTGCAGCGCCTGCAGAAACGGGCTCAGCGTGCCTTGGGCGCTGATCGAGGACTTCCTTCCACTGCCGGAGGGGGGCTGGTCGCTCATGGGGGGGCGGCGGGGGGGGGGTTCAGCAGTACCTCGATCTTGCCCAGGAGTCGCGGCAAGTCGACAGGTTTCGTGTCGTACTCGTTGCAGCCGGCCTTGAGGGCGCGATCCCGGTCGCTGGTCATGGCGTGAGCAGTGAGGGCGATGATCGGGATCGCGGCGGTCGTCGGATCGGACTTCAACTGGCGGCTCGCCTCCCAGCCGTCGATCACCGGCAGACTCATGTCCATGAGAATCAGATCCGGGGCCTCGGATCGCGCCTTTTCCACCCCCTCGGCTCCGTTCACGGCCATGGCAACGGCGTAGCCGCGGCGCTCGAGCCGCCGGGAAAGCATGTCCCGGTTCATTTCGTTGTCTTCGACGATGAGGATCTTTGACATGGGAAAGGGCCGCGCTTCAGGAGGTCGTCGGGGCGGTGTCCGAACGCCCGTTCTGCCGGTTCAACATGTGTTGATTGATGGTTTCCCGGACTTCGCGAAGCAAGTCTTCTCGGGCGTACCGGCCTTTTTGGAAGATGCGCTCCACCTGCCCCTTGAGCATCTGCTGGGCATCGGTGTTCAAATCCATGGAACTGACGACCACGACGGGGATTTTCGACCACTCGGGGTGGGGGCGCACCTGGCGGAGAAATTCGAACCCGTCCATCTCCGCCATCATCAGATCGAGAATGATGATGGCGGGAGTCGTGCCGCCGCGCATGACGTCGAGCGCCTCGCGCCCGTTGCTCGCCTCGGTCACGGTCAGGCCCTCCTTTTGCAGCATGCGGACGACCAGCTCCCGGGAGGGCGGATCGTCCTCGACGACCAGGACGGTGCCGTGCTGGCGCGCGGCCTGATGCCGCTGGAGCACGGGCAGCAGGCGGGTAGCGTCGATGGGCTTGGTCAGGTAGTCGGCGGCTCCGAGGGCAAAGCCCATCTCCTGGTTGTCCAGCATCGTCAGGAGGATGATCGGCACATCGCTGAATCCCGGCAGCGCCTTGAGCTGGGCCAGCACCGACCAGCCGTCCGCGCCCGGCATCAGGATGTCGAGAATCACGATGTCCGGCCGGTATTCGCGGGCCAGGCGGAGGCCCTCTTTGCCGTCGCGCGCCGTCCGGGTCGAGTAGCCCTCCCGCGTGAGCATGTTGGTCAGCACCGCATGCACCGCCTCGTCGTCGTCGATCACGAGGATCCGGCCCTTGGGGGCGACTTTTTCCGCCTCCTTCTCCTTCTCTTTTTCCTTTTCCGCCTCGACGAGGGCGTAGGGCGACCGGCCCGGCTTGACCCGGGCGGGCACCCGCAGGGTGAAAAGGGCGCCCGCGCCCGGTGTGCTGCTGACCGTGATGTCTCCGCCCATCATCTGCGCGAATTGCTTTGAGATCGCGAGGCCGAGGCCAGTGCCTCCGTATTTGCTGGAGGTCGAGGCGTCGGCCTGGGTGAACGCCTTGAACAGCCGCCCCAGCTGGTCCGCGTCCATGCCGATGCCCGAATCCTTGACGTGCATCGCCACCCAGACCTGGTTTTCGGCGATCTCGCGGTCGATTCGGAGCTCGATCTGCCCGTTCTCGGTGAACTTGCTCGCGTTGCTCAGCAGGTTCAGCAGGGTCTGCCGGATCTTCGTGGCATCGCCGTACATCGAGCCGATGGAGGCGGCGCAGTTGACCGTGAGCGTGTTGTTCCGCTTTTCGACCAGGGGGGCGATCGTGGTGGCCACCTCGGAGACGAGCGTCTGGAGGTCGAACGTCTCCAGGTAGAGCTGCATCTTGCCGGCTTCGATCTTCGA
The DNA here is from genome assembly GCA_046704925.1 of Opitutaceae bacterium. Lineage (GTDB taxonomy): Bacteria > Verrucomicrobiota > Verrucomicrobiia > Opitutales > Opitutaceae > Fen-1467. Next base: position 8,054 of record JBJKRD010000044.1, read on the forward strand.
GAGGTCGAGCACGTCGTTGATCAGCCCGAGCAGGTGGCGGGCGGCGCCCAGGATCTTGCGGAGGTCCTCGGCGGTGGTGTCGTTGCCGGCGTCGGCCGCGTCTTCGAGCAGCATCTCGCTGTAACCGATGATGGCGTTCATCGGCGTGCGCAGCTCATGGCTCATCTTGGCCAGGAAGGCGCTCTTGGCCTGGTTGGCCTCCTTGGCGGCGACCACGGCCCGTTCCAGTTCGGCGGTGCGCTCGGCGACCTTTTGTTCGAGCTGCTCGTTGATCTGCCGCAGGCTCTCGCGCGCATCCTCCGCGTTCTTGCGGGCCACCTCCAGCTCCGCGCTCCGCTGCTGGATGGTCTTCAGCATCGAATTGAACGACCGGGTCAGCGTGCCGATCTCGTCGCGGCGGCTCTCGCCGACCCGCACCGAGTAGTCCTGGCGCTCGGCCACCCGGCCGGAAGCCCGGGCCAGCTCCGTGATGGGGACGGAAATCGACCGCTGCAGCCGGCGGGCGACGATCAGAGCCAGCAGGCAGGAGGCCAGGAAGATGATGACCGCCCCGCGGGCGGCATCGCCAAGGCGTTCCGCGGCAAGCTTGCCCACGCTGGCCTTGAGATAGAGGGTGCCGACAAACCGCCCGCCGCTGGTGCGCAACTGATGGTAGGTGACGACCTGGTTGGTCGAGAAACTCAGGCCGATGCGCTGGGGCAGGGGGATGAACTCGTTCGACCCCGCACGGACAAATTTGGCGAGCAGCTTGTTCTCGGGGGAGTAGACGGCGGCGGCCACGATGATCTCGTCGCTCTGCAGGGCCGAGAGCGACAGCTTGGCGCCGCTGGGATCCTGCTCGAGCGTCGCCTCCAGGCTGCTGATCAGCAGCCGCTGCGTGGTCTCCATCCGCCGGGAGATCTCGTTCCGAAAGCGCCAGACTTCCAGACCGTAATAGCTGCCGATCGCCGCGAGGAGGGAGACGGCGCATACGGAGATGATGATCAGGCTCAGCTTCCAGCGAAATGGCAGGTTGAACCGTTCAGCTTTTTCCATGGGGTTCCTTCAAGAGCGGTCCGCAAGAGCCCTGGCGTTTCCGAGCGGCGAAGTCCGCCCGCGGCATTGCCCTGTGGAAGTCATACGCGCACTCCGATAACAAATGATAGCCCAAGAAAGGCCGAAGGTCTCCAGCTTTGTCAAATAATATTACCCGGACGTCATCAACGAGTTAAATCATTATCAAAAATGGTCAGGGGCGTTTGTTTTCCGGGTTCGCCCAACGGTCGATCTGGCGCACCAAGGCATCGGCGGCCCCGACCAACCATCTCCTTCCCTTTTCTTGATCCGCGTTTCGCGGATCGCCCATCACCCCTTGGCGGGACAGGTCGCGGGTCAACCAGGCGAAGTTGGCCGCCGCCTTCTCCGGGCGCAGTTCTCCGGGGTCATCGAGCCGGGCCGGGTACTCCGCGACCGCCCGCTCCATGCGCACGAGCGCCGGGGCGCAGGCCAGCATGATCGCGGTTTCCCACTCCCCGGCATGGAAACCCCAGGCTCCTTCCTGCGGCGAGAGTTCGGACCCGTAGTCGGGCCGCAAGACCACGACGTCGCTGCCGACGGTCGCCCGGGCCTCCTGCGCCGTCGTGGCGAGAACGGCG
>JBJKRD010000045.1:0-7800 GCA_046704925.1 Opitutaceae bacterium
GGACCGAGACCGTCGGGTGTCCCCGCTGCGGGCATACCAACGCGCGCCTGAAATTCTGAGAGGGGCGGGCGCCGCGGCCTGGAAACGGCGATTCGTTGTTGCCTCGCGCAGCGCCTTCCTCCCATAACGCTCCATGGCACAGACCATCGCGGTCCTCGATTTCGGCTCCCAATACACGCAGGTGATCGCGCGGCGCATCCGCGAGTGCCATGTCTACTCGAAGATCTACCACTTCGCGACGCCCGCGGAACAATTGCGTCGCGACGGCGTGATCGGCCTCATTCTCTCCGGCGGACCGAGCAGCGTCTTTGCGTCCGGGGCGCCGCTGCCGGATCGCGGCATCTTCGAACTCGGCGTTCCGATCCTGGGCATCTGCTACGGCCTGCAGCTTTTCGGACATCTCCTCGGCGGGCGGACGGCCCGCAGCGACCACCGGGAATACGGCCACGGCACGCTGACCGTCCGGAAGCCGGGGCGGCTGTTCGCCGGCCTGCCGCGCCGCCTCCGCGTGTGGAATTCGCACGGCGATCGGGTGATCAAGCCGCCGCCGGGCTTCCACGCCATCGGCGTCACCGAGAATTCCCCATACGCCGCCATCGAGGATCGCGCCCGCAATTTCTACGGCATCCAGTTTCACCCGGAGGTTTACCACACCGAGCACGGCGTCGCCATCCTGCGCAACTTCCTCGCGGGCGTCTGCGGCGCGCGACGCGACTGGTCGATGCGAAACTTCATCGCCCAGGCGGTGCGGGACATCCAGGCCACCGTCGGGCGCGGGCGCGTCATCCTCGGCCTCAGCGGCGGCGTGGATTCCTCGGTGGCCGCGACCCTGCTCCATCGGGCGATCGGCCGCCAGCTGACCTGCGTGTTCGTCGACAACGGCCTGCTGCGCGCGGGCGAGCGCGAGGCCGTGGTGGACCTCTACAAGCGGCATTTCCACATCGACCTCCGGATGGTCGACGCCTCGCGGCGGTTTCTCGGGCGGCTCCGCGGGGTGACCGACCCCGAGCACAAACGCAAGATCATCGGCCGGACCTTCATCGAGGTGTTCGAGCGGTCGCTCACGTCGATCGGGCCTGCGGACTTTCTCGCGCAGGGCACGCTGTATCCCGACGTCATCGAGAGTGTGTCGATCGGCAACAATCCGGCCGCGCTCATCAAGAGTCACCACAATGTCGGCGGCCTGCCGGCCCGCATGAAGCTCCGCCTTATCGAGCCGTTGCGCGAACTCTTCAAGGACGAGGTGCGGGCGGTGGGCGTCCGCCTGGGCCTGCCGCGCGAGGTTGTCTGGCGCCATCCGTTCCCGGGGCCCGGACTCGGGGTCCGGGTGCTCGGCGAAATCACCCGCGAGCGGCTCGACGTCCTGCGCCGGGCCGATGCCATCCTGCAGGAGGAGATGCTGCGTTCGGGGTGGTATCGGAAGGTCTGGCAGTCCTTCTGCGTGTTCCTGCCGGTGAAGTCGGTGGGCGTTGTCGGGGACGAGCGAAACTACGCCTGGGTGATCGCGGTCCGGGTGGTCGACAGCACCGATGCGATGACCGCGGACTGGACGCGCCTGCCCCACGATCTGGTGCAGCGGATCTCGAGTCGCATCACCAACGAGGTGCGCGACGTCAGCCGGGTCGTCTTCGACGTCAGCTCAAAACCGCCAGCCACCATCGAGTGGGAATAAAGTCTTTTCCCGTTGCGAACCTTTGTCCCGCCGGCAAGTCTCACGGTGTAGCGGATGCCTCATGAAGCTGTCCAAGTCACGAGTGGCCGGTAGGTTCCTGATCGCGACGGTCGCGGCTGTGGTCGCGGCCACCGTGAGCCCGGCCCAGACAGCGGAACAGATCATCGCGAAGGCCCGGAGCTACCTCGGCAGCGAAGCGGCGCTGGACGCCATCCATTCCGAGCATTTCACCGGCGTGTTGGAGGAGCAGGACACCGGCCAGGCAGAGCCGGTCAAATCGAACGTGGAGATCATCCTGCAGAAGCCCTACCAGGAGCTCATGATCAAGACGTCCCCGACGATGGTCGAGACCATCGGACTGGACGACCTGGAGGCCTGGCGGCGGCAGCAGCCCGTGCAGGGGCGGACGCCCGCGCGGGTGGCGTTGCTCGTGCCGGACATGGTCCGGAAACTGCGCGCCGACGCGTGGGAGAACCTGAACTTTTTCAAAGGCATCGAACGGCGCGGGGGGGAGGTGAAGGTCATGGGCCCGGCCGAGGTCAACGGCGTGGCCACGGTCAAAGTCGCGTTCATCCACGACGCCGACATCATCTTCTACCGTTACTTCGACACCGCCACCGGCCGGCTGGTCTTGACGGAGACGCCCGAGGGCGGACGCATCGAGGAGGCGGGCGAGATGCGCGTGGACGGGGTGCGATTTCCGCGGTCCATCTCCAGCACCATGAAGGTGCTGAACGCCCAGGGGCAGGCGGTTGAACGGCGGCGGGTCTTGACCTTCGCCAAGGTGACCGTCAACGAGACTTTTCCCGACAGCATTTTCGCGGTGCCGGACCAGCCGCCGCCGCCGGAGCCCTCGCCGCCGGCGCCGTCCGCGCCCGCCAAACCGGCGTCGACCACCTCGGCCACCCAGCCGTGATCGGCCGCCGAAGGGGCCCCGTTGCCGGGCGGGCCGCCCGCCAAACGCTTTGACCCCGGGTACGGGAACCCTTACCGGTTTGCCTTCCATGCCAACGTTGCGCTTCTCGTCCCGCGGTTTTCGGTCCGCCCTCGCGTCGTTCTGCCGCGCCGCGGCCCCCGCGCACGAGATGCAGCAGGCGGTGGCCGCCATTCTTCGCGACGTCCGCGAACAGGGCGACGCCGCCATCGTACGGCAGGCCACCCGCATCGACGGGGCTACGCTGGCGCCGCGGGATTTCCGAGTGGCGGCGTCGGCCCTGGCCCGGGCGGCGCGCGGGTTGCCACCCCGCGAACGCCTGCCCCTCGAGTTGGCGCGCGCGAACGTGCTGGCGTTTAACCGCGCCACCCTGCCGCGCAGCTGGACGGGGACAAACCTGCAGCGCGCGCGGGTCGGCGAGAAATTCGATCCGATCCGCCGGGTCGGCATCACCGTGCCCGGCGGCCAGGTACCGCTGGTGTCGACCGTGATCATGACGGTGACCCTCGCCCAGGTCGCGGGGGTGCCGGAAATCGCCGAGTTCACGCCCTGCGACCGCGCGGGGCGGGTGTCCGATCGCCTCCTCGCCGCGCTGCATCTGTGCGGCGTCACCGAGGTCTATCGCGTGGGCGGCGTCTACGGCGTGGGGGCGATGGCCTACGGCACCGCCAGCATTCCGGCGGTGGACAAGATCTTCGGGCCGAGCAACGCCTGGGTGTGCGAGGCCATGCGCCAGGTATTCGGCACGGTCGGCGTGGCCGGCCTGCCCGGGCCCAGCGAACTGATGGTCATCGCGGACGAAACGGCGCGGCCGGACTATGCCGCCGCCGACCTGCTGGCCCAGGCCGAGCACGGCTCGGGTCGCGAGAAGATCTACCTGGTGAGCACGTCCGCCCGGATCCGACGGGCGGTGGCGGCCGCCATCCGGTCGCAGCGGGAATCGCTCGGGCGGTCGGCCCTGATTTCCCGCGTCCTGGCGGACGGATTTCTGGCCGTCGACGTGAAGACGCTTGAGCAGGCGGCGGCGGTGGCGAATTTCGTGGCGCCCGAGCACCTGGAATTGCTGGTGGCGGATCGCGCCGTGAGGCGCCTGGTCAGGGAGATTACCACCGCCGGAGCCATCATGATCGGCAACGACACCCCGACGGTGCTGGGCGACTTCACCGCCGGACCAAGCCACGTGCTGCCCACCGGACGGAGCGGACGCTTCTTCAGCGGCTTGCGCGCGGCGGATTTCATGCGGCGTACGAGCGTGGTGCGATACAGCCGCGCGGGTCTCCGTCGGGCGGCGCCGGTGGTGAGCGCGCTCGCCGCGATGGAGCAACTCGACGCCCATGCCCGCTCCCTGGATCTCCGGCTCTCCTAGGGGACCAGACCGGGCCGCGCTTCCGGAAAAGGCTTTTGCTGGCCGGAATTCTCCGTTCTGCTGGGCGGTCGTCCTCCATGTCCGCCCGCAAACCTTCCCCCGCGATCCGTGACCTGGCGCTGCCGCATGTCGCCGCGCTCAGTCCTTATACGCCGGGCCTCCAACCCGGCGAGCCCGGCTGGATCAAACTGAACACCAACGAAAGCCCGTACCCGCCCAGCCCGCGGGTCGTCGAGGCCCTGCGTCGCGAGATCGGCGAGGAGGGCGCCACCTTGCGCCTTTATCCCCATCCGCGGAGCGCGGCCCTGCGCGAGTCGGTCGCCCGGTTCCACGGGCTGGCGGCTGACCGGGTGTTCGTCGGCAACGGCGCCGACGACGTCCTCAATCTGCTGGTGCGCTGCGGCTGCGGGCCGGACGCCCCGGCGGGCTTCACCCTGCCGAGCTATTCGCTTTACCCGGTGCTGGTCGGCATCCAGGGAGGGCGCGCGGTCGCGGTGGAATTCGATCGGTCGATGCGGCTGCCGGTGGAATCGGTGGCGGCTTCGCCGGCCCGGATGTTCTTCCTGACCTCGCCGAACGCACCGACCGGGGTCGGCTTCGCCACGGCGGAAATCGAGGCCATCCTGCAACGATTTCAGGGCCTGCTCGTGGTGGACGAGACCTACGCGGCGTTTGCGGAGGAGAACGCCGCCGGTCTGGTGGCGCATTACCCCAATCTCTGTGTCGTGCGCACGTTCTCCAAGTCGCACAGCCTGGCCGGCGTGCGCCTCGGCTATGCCCTGGCCCAACCCGAGGTCGTTGCACTCCTCGATTGCGTCAAGGACAGCTACAACGTCAGCCGGCTCGCCCAGACGGCCGGGCTGGCGGCGCTCGAGGATGCCGGCTATTACGCGACCATGGCCCGCCGGATCCGGGAGACCCGTGACACCGTCTACCGTTGGTGGACGGAGGAACTCGGGTGGTTCACGTACCGGTCGCAGGCGAATTTCCTTTTCACCGAGCCGCGCCGGGGAACGGCGCTGCCCGGTCCGGACGTGGCGCGCGGGTTGCAGCAGTTCCTGAGCGAGCGGAAGATCCTCGTCCGCCACTTCGGGAGCCACGCCTTGACCTCATCGTTTCTCCGGATCAGCGTCGGCACCGACGACGAAATGTCCGTTTTGCAGGAAAACCTGGAGGCATGGCTAAGGCACGCATAGCAGACGTCTCGCGCAAGACCGCGGAGACCGACATCACCGTGAAGCTGAAGGTGGACGGTCGGGGAGCCGCGAAGATCGACACGGGGATCCCGTTCTTCGATCACATGCTCACGCTGTTCGCCCGGCACGGGCTCTTCGATCTGACGATCGGGGCGCGGGGCGACGTGGCGGTCGACTATCACCACACGGTCGAAGACGTCGGTATCGTGTTGGGCGAGGCTTTCAAGGCCGCGGTGGGCGGGAAAATCGGGATCAAACGCTACGGATTCTTCGTCCTGCCCATGGACGAGGCGCTCGCCCGGGTCGTGGTGGACCTCGGGGGGCGGCCGCTGCTCGTCTACGACGTGCAGCCGCCGACGATGTTTGTGCGCGACTTCAATCTGGCCTTGGTGAAGGAGTTTTTCCGCGCGTTTGCCAATGCGGTCGGAGCCAACGTGCACGTCAAGCTGGTCTACGGGGAGGAGCCGCACCACGTGGCCGAGGCGATCTTCAAGGCTTTTGCCCGCGCGCTCGACGGTGCGACGCAGATCGAACGCCGGGCCGCCAACCAGCTGCCGAGCACCAAGGGAAAGCTGTGAGCCGGTGCGGGGGGGCCTTACGGCTGCTGCCGTGCCGCTCCCGCCCCAGGCCCGCCCCCCGACCATGACCTTGGCGCAGCCCCGGATCGCCGTCATCGACTACGGCATGGGCAACCTCCGCAGCGTCGCCCGGGCCGTGGGCACGACCGGAGCCGAGGTGCGCATCATCAACACGCCGGCCGACCTGGCCTGGGCGGAAGGGGTGGTCTTTCCCGGCCAGGGGGCGATCGTCGACACGATGACGTTTCTCCAGCGCAGCGGATTCGCCGCGGCCCTGCGGGATTGGCTGGCCGCCGACCGACCCTACCTCGGGATCTGTCTCGGGCTGCAGGCGCTTTTCGAGCTCTCGGAGGAGGGCGGGGGCACCCCGGGACTCGGCATCCTGCGGGGCCGGATCGTCCGGTTCCGCCTGCCGCCGGATTACAAGGTGCCCCACATGGGTTGGAACACGGTGCGCTTCCGGCAACCCGGCTCTCCGATCTGCGCGGGCCTGCGCCCGGACGGTGAGGCCTTCTATTTCGTCCACAGCTACCACGTCGTGCCGGCGGAACCCGCGCTGGTGCTCGCGGAGTGCGACTATGGCGGACCGTTCGTGTGCGCCATCGCCCGGGGCGGGTGTTTTGCCACGCAGTTCCATCCGGAAAAGAGCCAGGCCCAGGGGTTGCGGATCTACGGGAATTTCGTCCGGTTCGTGGCCGGGCGGACGGGCGCCCCGGCGCCCTGACCCGGCCCGGCGGCCCGACGGACGGCGGATTCCTGCGAACTAGGTTTGCATCAGAAATGCACATCCGCCTAAATGGCTCCATGTCTGCAAACGCGACTCTCAAGCTCGACAACAAAGAGTACCAGCTTCCCGTCATCGTCGGCACGGAGAAGGAGAAGGCGGTCGACATTCGCAATCTGCGCGGCGAAACCGGCTACATCACGTACGACGACGGCTACGGCAACACCGGCTCCTGCGAGAGCGCGATCACGTTCATCGACGGCGAGGCGGGCATCCTGCGCTATCGCGGCTATCCCATCGAACAGCTCGCCGAGCACTCGTCGTTCATCGAAGCCGCCTATCTCATCATCAACGGCGAACTGCCCACGCCGGCGCAGCGCAAACAGTTCTCCCGCCTGCTCACGGAAAGCGCCCCCATCCACTCGAGCACCGAGCACCTCTTCGAGGGCTTCCCGGCCGATGCGCATCCGATGGCCATCCTGTCGGCCATGCTGAATTCGCTCGGCTGCTACTATCCCCACCTGGCGACCAACGACCACGAGCGCGACCTCACCAACTTCGACGAGACCGCGGCGGTGATCATCTCCAAGGTGCGTACCATCGCCGCCTATTCCTACCGCGCCAGCCGCGGGCTGCCCTACATCTATCCGCGGCGCGACCTGCCGTATTGCGAGAACTTCCTGCACATGATGTTCTCGACGCCCTTCGAGCCGTACATCGCGCTGCCCGAGGTGGCCCAGGCGTTGAATCTGTTCCTGCTCCTCCACGCCGACCACGAGCAGAACTGCAGCACCTCCACGGTGCGCATGGTCGCCTCCAGCGGCGCCAACCTGTTCGCCTCGACCGCGGCCGGCGTCTGCGCGCTCTGGGGGCCGCTGCACGGCGGCGCCAACATGGCCGTGATCGAGATGCTCAAGAGCATCCATGCCGAGGGCGACGACGGCACGAAGTTCGTGGAGTCGGCCAAGTCGGGCAAGGCGGACCGGCGCCTCATGGGCTTCGGGCACCGGGTCTACAAGCACTACGATCCGCGCGCCAAGATCATCAAGGAGAGCTTCTACACGGCGCTGGCGAGCCTCGGCGTCAAGGACGACCCGCTGCTCAATATCGCGATGAAGCTCGAGGAGGCCGCGCTCAAGGACGAATACTTCCTTTCCCGCAAGCTTTACCCGAACGTCGATTTCTATTCCGGCCTGATCATGCGTGCCATTGGCATCCCGGAAAACATGTTCACCGTGATGTTTGCCATCGGCCGGATGCCCGGCTGGATCGCCAACTGGCGCGAGGTCCAGCAGGATCCCAAGGGGCGCATTTACCGGCCGCGCCAAGT
>JBJKRD010000046.1:0-6154 GCA_046704925.1 Opitutaceae bacterium
CCTGTGCGTCCGCCTGCGGCTCCAGGCCCGTGGCCAGAACCACCATGTCGACGGGGATGCGCCGCACCACGCCGGCCAGGGTGTCCTCGACCCGGATGATCAGCCGGCCCTCCTCCTCCGGGGCGAAGGCCCAGTCCGTCACCTCGCCTACGCGGCCCCGGATGAAGTGCACGCCCTCGTCCAGCAGCTTGTCGTAGAACTCCTCGTACCCTTTCCCGGGCGCCCGGATGTCGATGTAGAAGTTGTAGATTTCCGCCGCCGTGTGCTCGTGCAGCAGGTGGGCGAGCTTCATCGAGTACATGCAGCAGACGCGCGAACACCAGCGGTTGGTCTTGTGGTCGCGCGAGCCCACGCAATGGACGATGCCGATCGCCGCCGGCCGGCGGCCGTCGCGCAGGACGATCTCGCCCGCCGTCGGCCCCGAGGCGTTGACCAGCCGTTCGACCTCGAGCGCGGTGTAGACATTGGGATAGCGCCCGTAACCGTATTGCGGCGTCCGGCGCACGTCGAAGGTCTGGAAACCGGTCGCCACGATGATGGTGCCCACCTTGATCTCCCGGAATTCCTCCTGCTGGGTGAAATCGATCGCCTGTTTTTCGCCGCAGGCGTCGACGCAGGTCTTCTTGCACCGGTCGGTCAGCACGCCGCGCTTGAAATTCAGGCACACCTCGGGGTCGATCAGCACCACCTGGGGCGTGGCCTGCGGAAACGGGATGTACACGGGCTTGCGCCGCCCGAGGCCCTCGTTGAATTCATCGGTGAATTTGGGCTCCTTGTAGACGCAGTGGGCGATGCACTCCTGACAGCCGGTGCAGAGGTCCTCGTTCACAAACCGCGGCTTTCGCTTGATGGTCACCGTGTAGTTGCCCACGTAGCCGTCCATCTTCACGACCTCGGAGTAGCTCCACAGGGCGATGTTGGGATGGGTCGCGACCTCGGACATCTTCGGGGTCAAAATGCAGGCGGCGCAATCCAGCGTGGGGAACGTCTTGTCGAACTTGGCCATGTGGCCGCCGATGGACGGCTCGCGCTCGACCAGGGTCACCTTCTTGCCGGCATTGGCCAGGGTGAGCGCGGCGTGGATGCCGGCGATGCCGCCGCCCACCACGAGCACGTCGGGATGGATGGGGACTTTCTTCACCTCAAGGGCCTTGTGTCGCGCCACCCGCGCGACGGCGGCGCGGGCCAGGTCCCGGGCCTTGGCGGTGGCCTCCTCGCGATCGGTATGCACCCACGAGTCGTGCTCGCGGATGTTCACCATCTGGAAGAAAAACGGATTCAATCCGGCGGCCGCCGTGGCGTTGCGGAACGTGCGTTCATGCAGCAAGGGCGAGCACGAGGCCACCACGACGCGGTTCAGCCCGTGCTCCCGGATGTCCTGCTGGATCAGCTCCTGGCCGGGGTCGGAGCACATGTACTTGTAGTCCCGCGAGAGCACGACGCCGGGAAGTTGTCCCACGTACTTCGCGACGGCGGGGCAGTCCACCATGCTGGCGATGTTGTGTCCGCAGTGGCAGATGTAGAAGCCGATGCGCGCGTCTGGCGTCTGGCGGTCGGTGAGGTTCATTCCACTTGGCAGATGTCCAGTTGATGGCTCAGGCGGCGGCGGTGGCGGCGGGCAGCGGCTTCATCAGCGCGAAGCCGCGCTGCAACCCGAGGGCTTTTTCCGGCAGGCCAAACGCCAGCCCGAGCAGTTGCGTAAAATAGACCACCGGCAAGTTCAGCCGGGGGCCGACCGTGACCTGGGTGCCCGGGTGCTCCGGATCGGGCACGGTTTCACGCCCCCAGCGGCGGACCATCTTGTCGCGGTAGCAGTCCAGGTTGAACTGACAGAGCGGGCAAACGGTGGCGACGACATCGGCGCCGCGCTTGATCGCCTCCTTGAGCAGGATATAGGAACAGAGCAGGCCGGGTTCGGGCAGGGTGCCCGTGAGGCTGCCGCCACAGCAGCGGGTTTTCAGCGGATAGGGCACCAGCGTGCACCCGATCGCCTCCAGGAGGCGGTCCATCGTCGTGGGGTTGTATTGGTCGTCGAACGACGCGTAGGGCCGCACGATCTGACAACCGTAATAGGCGGCCACCTTCAGTCCCCGGAGGGGCCGGCGCACGTGCTTCTTGATCTCCGCGATGCCCACATCGTTGACGAGGACGTCAAGGGGATGGCGCACCGGAGTGTTGCCGCTGTAGGACAGGCTGCCCTGTTTCAGGGCGGTTTGGATGACGGCCTCGACCGAAGGCGACTCGTGCAGGTAATGCTTGGTCTTGTTCAGCACCAGGTAACAGGCGCTGCAAGGTGCGAGCAATTCCTTGCAGCCGGTGCGCTCCGCAAGCGCGAGATTGCGCGAGGCCATCACGCAAGCCTTGACCTCGTCGACCGCCATGTAGGCGGTGGCGCCGCAGCAATTCCAGTCGTCGAGTTCCACCAAGTCGATGCCGAGTACCTTGAGCACCTCGATCAGGGATTCCTCGTAGGCCCGCCCCGTCCCCTTGAGGGAACACCCGGGAAAGTAGGAGAATTTCATCGCTCAATGTCCTCCGTGGCCGTTGCCCCCGTTGGCCTGCGCCCGTCGCCGGTCGCTCAGGGCGTCGATCGACAGCTGGTCCACGACCGCCATCATGCGGCCGAGTTCATCTTTGCGCTTGATGCCGTCCATGCGCAGCGGGAATCGCCCCCGGGTGAGCAGGTTCAAGCCCAGCCGCCACATGCCCAGCGCCGCCAGCGCATTCGTCTTGAGAAACATCAGGGTCGCCAGGAAGTTCTCCGTCACCCGCCCGTGCCGGTGCGACATCTTGTAGAACTCCTGGGCGAGCACCGGGATCGGGAAGCGCCTCGGATAGATGCCCTCGTGGATCGCGCGCTGTTTGAGTTCGTACATGATGTCGGTGATGCGGATCTGCTTCGGGCATTCGACGGTGCAGGCGTAGCACGACGCGCAGAGCCAGATGGTGGTGCTCTGCAGGACCTCCGCCTTGAAGTCCGACCGCGTGAGCTCCATCACCTGCCGCGGGGTGTGGTCCATGTAGATGCTCAGCGGGCAGACGCCGGAGCAGGTGCCGCACTGGATGCACGTTTCCAGTTGCTCGCAACCCGGCACGCTCATGACCTCGCGGCCGAAACCCTTGGCGCGGTCCGATTCGTATTTGATCGTTCGCGTGAGCTTGATCATGGTCGGGTCATCCGGGCGGGTGAAACCGGGCCGCCTCGCGGCCGCTGGGCGCTAAGCGGCTGGCGATCAGTGAATATCAGCGCGGGATCAGGCATCGTAAGGACGGCAACGTTGTTTGGAATCGATCCGTAGCATTCCTTCCGATGCGAGCGAGACAAATAACTCACCCTAATATGGGATCGCGCCCCGCATTCCCCTCGCTGCAGCCGCGATCGTCTTTTGTTCTGAGTGGACGTTGTACCACAGCCATCTCTGCAAAATCCCGTGCTGAGATCCATCGCCGCGCAGGCTTATGGTGTAAGAAACGCTAAATAATAACCTTATATGCGCAACCGAGCATGAAGATTTGGACCCGACACTTTTTGCTGATCTCCGCAAGGAAAGAAACGGCACCGGAGTCCGGCTTTTTTCGGGGCCGTTCTGTTCGCTCAAACTGCAGGCTGTTTGATCTGTCAAAACGATGCATGGAATTAGATATACTTCTCCAAGTAACCCAAAACCGACCCCACGCCGTCGGAAAGATGTGGCGCCACGGAAAAGCTGAGGCAACGGCTTGGGCCGGCCCTTGCGTTCAGGTGGCGACGGACGTGATACCCCACAGGGCGGCCAGCGCCTGGCCTGCCGAAAGGCCGCCGTCGTTTGGTGGGAGATCGCGATGGTGGAGGACCTGGAACCGTGCCCGACGCAGCTCGCGACAGGTTGCCTCCAATAGTCGTAGGTTTTGGAAGCAGCCGCCGCTCAAGACCACCGTGTCGATGCCGATGCGTCGGGCGACATCCCCCACGCAGCGGGCAAGCGCGCCGTGGAAGCGCACCGCGGCCGAGGCGCGGTCGGCTTGGGCCTCCGGGCTCAACATTCGGGTCAGCAGCGGGCGCCAATCCACCTCATGGACGCCATGATCGGCGACGGTGGTGCTGGCGATGGGCAGGAGGGAATCGGAGTCTTCCTGGGACCGTGAATCCGCGGCAAACTCCAGATCCATCGCCGCCTGGCCCTCGAACGAGCAGTGAGTCCGCAGCCGGAGCAGGGCGGCCGATCCATCAAAGAGGCGACCGGCGCTCGTGGTGACCGGCGCCTGCACCCCGCGGTCCAGCAGCGAAAGCAGCACGGTCGCTTCGGCGTCCCGGAACCCCAGCGTCCGGGCGGCGGGCAGGAGGCGGTCGCGATCGCCGGCGTACAGATCGTGCAACAAGCCGAGGGCGCTGCGACGTGGTTCCCGGACGGCTGCCTCCCCGCCCGGCAGACGAAACGGCCGGAGATGCGCCACCCGTTCGGCGGTCCGGGCGGTCCGATCCACTACGATGAACTCGCCGCCCCAAACGGTCCCATCCGGGCCGTAGCCGGTTCCATCCCACGCCACGCCCAGCACCCGTTCCGGTCCTCCGCCGTGCTCGAGCAGGCACGCGGCGATGTGCGCGAGGTGATGCTGCACGGGAACGACGGGAATTCCGAGGCCCTGGGCGAACCGGGTCGACGCGTAATCGGGGTGAGCGTCGCAGGCGACCCGGGCGAACCTTTCCGCGTAGAGCGACCCCAGCAGCGCCACCGTACGCCGGAAAGCCTCCAGCGAAACCGGGTTGGCGAGATCCCCGATGTGCGGGCTCAACACCAGCTTCGATCCGGCGGTGACCGCGATCGTGTTCTTGAGGTGACCGCCCACGCTCAGGAGCGGTCCGACGGCCGTGGCGCCCTCTGGAAGGGGAAAGGGGCCGGGGGCAAAACCGCGGGCGCGGCGCAGCAGCACGGGGCCCGACCCCGCCTGGCGGATGACGGAGTCGTCCACCGGGCGGGCAATCGGCCGGTTGTGCACCAGGAAGAGGTCGGCGATCGTGCCCAGTCGTTGCCGCGCCTCGTCATTGTCGGTGCACAGGGGTTCCTCGGAGAGGTTGCCGCTGGTGGCCACCACCGGCCGTCCCACCGCGGCCAGCAGCAGGACGTGCAGCGGCGTGTAGGGCAGCAGGGCGCCGATCCAGGGATTTCCGGGGGCCACGGCATCGGCCAGCGGCGCTTCCGGGCGGCGCCGCACCAGGACGATGGGAGCGCTCGACGAGGTGAGCCAGCGCCGGTCTTCATCCGTCAGTTCCGCCATGGCCTCCAGGGCCGCCAGCGCGGGGAACATCACTGCCAGCGGCTTTTCCTCGCGATGCTTGCGCCGGCGCAGTTCGCGTACCGCCGTATCGTCGGCCGCGTCGACGCACAAATGGAATCCGCCCAGGCCCTTGACCGCCACAATCCGGCCGGCACGCAGGGCGGCGGCGGCGACGACGACGGCCGCGTCGCGCGTGTCCAGGGTCCGGCCGGCGGCGTCCTGCAATTCAACCTGGGGACCACAAACGGGGCAGGCGTTGGGTTGGGCATGAAAGCGCCGGTCCGCCGGATCCTCATATTCGCGCCGGCAGGCGGGGCACATGGTGAATCCGGCCATGGTGGTGCGCGGCCGGTCGTAGGGCAGTTCGTGCAGGATCGAATAGCGGGGCCCGCAATTCGTGCAGTTGATGAACGGGTACCTGTGGCGGCGATCCGCGGGATCGCCGAGTTCCCGGCGGCAATCCTCACACAATGCCAGGTCCGGCGAGACGGCCGCCGTCCGCCCTCCGGGCGCGACTCCGCTCTCGAGAATGAGAAAGCCGGCGCCGGGTGGGGCCGGCAGCCCGGAGTTCGCGGAGGCCGCGCGCGACCGCAGGCTCGTGATCCGGGCCGCGGGCGGCGCCTCGGCCGCCAGCGCCGCTTCCAGCGCCGCCAGCACCGCGGGCGGACCCACCGCCCGGATCATCACGCCGCGTTCGTCGTTGCGCACCCAGCCGCGGATGCCGAGCCGGGCCGCAAGACGGACGACAAAGGGTCGGAACCCGACACCCTGCACGGTGCCCTCGATCTCCACCACGTGGTCCGCGGTGGGCGGTGCGGTGCCGTCGGCCGCCGGTCCCAAGTATAAAAGCAGCGCGCGCAGGTAGGTCAGCCAGAGCTCGAAACCCTCCCCCGTGCGG
>JBJKRD010000047.1:0-6080 GCA_046704925.1 Opitutaceae bacterium
TTCTTCCCTTCGCTCCCCAAGGGACGAGAGGACCCGTTGAAAGCAGCCAAGAAAGCCGATGGCGCTTTGTACTGCTGCAAGTCCGAATCTTCGCGGCCCGCGAGGATTCTCTTGAGGGCCGCAAAAAGGCTCAAAGAGAGTCGCTGGCCACGACGGAATCCCTCGCGCGCTTATAAGCGCGTCAACGGCCCCCGCCGAAGCCAACGACCATTTTTGAGCTTCTTGGCGGCCACCTCCGAATGGGCATTCGGTTGCGGCGGAGCTGCGCTATGACTTTTGGCGCCTTTTGGCGGCCATTGATTTGGCCGCTGCCGCCGGCAAAATACAGGGAACGCGCGTCCCCGGCGTCGCGATCAGGCCGGGGCAAAGTACTTCCGCTTCACCAGGCGCCAGGCCGTCACGAAAAACGCGGTGAGCGGGATTGCCAGGATCATGCCGAGGATGCCGCCGAGCGCCGTGCCCCAGAAGAACACGGCCACGATGATCGCGACCGGATGCAGGCCGGTGCGGTCGCCCATGATCTTCGGCGTCAGGTACCAGCCCTCGATCGCCTGGACGATGATCTTCACCAGCAGCACCAGCCCGAGCAGGTGCCAGCCGCCGCCGGGCTGGAAGAAGGCCAGGGGCAGCGCCACCACCAGGCCCGTGATCGTGCCCAGGTAGGGGATGATGTTGAGCACGCCGAGGGCGAGGCCGATGACGAGGCCGAATTTCAGGCCGACCACCGTGAACCCGAGCGCCAGCAGCACGCCCATGATCAGCCCGATCACGAACTGCCCGCGGAAGAACGAGACGACGATGGCGATGAATTCTCTGACGAGGAACACCACGTCGTCGCGTACGCCGGGGCTCAGGAAGGGCAGGTGTTCGCGCAGCCGGCGGGTCGGTTCCTGGCGCGACAGCAGGAAGAAGAAGAGGTAGATCGGCACCACCGCCACGCTGGTCAGGAAGCTGATCACGCCGAGGATCCCCAGGCCGGCCGCCCGGAGCGACGGCAGCGCGTGGGCGAGCAGGCCCTGCACCTGCTGCATCAATCCCTCCGCGGCGTTGCGCACCGACGGATTGTTCAGGTACCGCTGCCCCAGCGCGATCCAGTCGGGATAGCGCTCCTGGATGAACGCGGCCACCCGGCCCCAGAAGGTCGGCAGGAACGAGACCAGGTCGATGACCTGCTGGGCCAGCGGCGGGATCACGAGCAGGGCGAGGCCCGCGATGGCCAGCAGCAAGACGAGGTAAAGCAGGGCCACCGCGAGCAGGCGCGGCAGGCGCAGCCGGTCCTGCAACCGGTCCACCAGCGGCCGCAGGATCAGGGCGACAATGCCCGCCACCGCCAGCGGCCACAGCACGTCCGTGAACCGGCCGACCACCCAGCCGAGGACCCAGAAAACCACGACCAGCAGCCCGCCGGTGAGGAGCAACGCGAACAGGGCGATGGCGAAGCCGACCAGTTTCCGCTGGCCCTCGGTCAGGAGGCGGGCTTCGGCTGCCATGGCGCAAGCTGAGTCAAATCGCCCGGCGGAGGCCAGAGGAAACTGTGACCGCAGCCGCACCCGAATGCGCTGGGCACGACGCGCGACCGCCTGCGTTGGTAAATCGGGCGCCAAAAACGGTGTCGGCGGGCGTTCACCGTTGCCGGGGGTTCGCCGCCATGGCCTGCTCCGGGGAACTGCCCGGTCGGGTCCCACCCGTATTGTGATTCGGGGCGGCACCTCGTCGGGCAGGCGCGGAATTGAACACGACCGGTCACCTTCAGCGTCGGCGCGCCCAGCGACTTTGGCTGGGGGGAGCCGGTGTGATCGTCGTGATTGGCGGGTGGCTGCGCTTCGCCTTCATCGGACGGGGCTACTCCCACGCGGACGAGCCGATCGCCGCCGCGGTCGTGGCCCACCTGCACGAGAGCCCGGGCTTCGACACGAACTGGGCGCACTCGGCCGTCGGCGACGGCTACGGCCGCACGCAATACAATTTCTCCTCCTATTTCATCACCCTCGCTGCGTGGGACCGAATGCTGCAGGCCCTCGGCGCGGGCAGTCCTGGAGTCCGCCCGACGGCGGGTCCTGCCACGGCTGCCGGCGCACCGGCCGCAAGCGGAGCCGCCGCCTCCGCGCCTTTCGCCGGGTTTCGGGCCCTCTCGGCCCTGCTGGGCACCCTGGCCCTGATCGTGGCGATGCGACTGGCGTGGCACCTCGAGGGGCCCTGGCTGGCGCTGGCGATCGGGGCCTGGCTGGCGGTCAACCCGCAGTTGGTGCAGGACAGTCATTACGCGCGCCCGGAGGCTTTTCTGACCTTGTTGGCGCTCGGCGTCGTCTGGCTGAGCCTGCCCGGCCGCGGCTGGTCGTGGCATCGCGGCCTCGCCGCCGGCGCGTTGTTCGGGTTTCTGGTGGCCTGCAAGGTGACCATGCTCCTGTGGGGCTGGGTGCCGTTTCTGGCCTGTCTCGACACCGGTGTTCCGCCTCTCACCGGGTCGGCGACCGGCCGCGGGCGGATGGCGGCCGTCCGGATTTCCGCTGTCGGTACGGCGCTGGCCGGCGGCTTCGCGGTCGGTGCGCCGCGGGTGCTGGCGGACCTGCGCGGTTACTGGGCCGGCCTCTTGTTTCTGCGCGAAGAATACGCCCGCGGGTTGGGTCCGTTTTCCCACCTCCACCGCGGCGCGGTTTACGACTACTTGGGACGTTATCTCTGCGACACGACGGGCTGGTGGGTGGCGGCGCTCTTCGGCGTCGGCCTGGTGGCGGTGGTGCTGCAGCGACGCTGGCGACTCTGCGCCGTGGTCTTCGCCCCGGTATTGACGACGGCCGCGTTCTTCGGCGCCCAGACGGTGTTTTATGAGCGCAACCTGAGCCATGTGGTGCCGCTTTACCTGCTTGGCGCTGGTTTGGGCGTGGCCGCGCTCGGCGCATGGAGCCGCGGAAGCCTGCATCGCTGGCGCCCGGCGGCCGCGGCCGCCCTTGTAGTCCTGGCCGCGTTGCTGCCCGCTGTGCTGACGGTGCGCCTCGACTACCTGGGCTTTTCCGGCTGGTCTGAGGCGAGCTCCTCCGCCACGCAACGCCTGATTCTGCAGCCTTACGCCGGGACCCCGGTCTATACCGCGGAGGGTTCGCTCCGCGCCGGGCCGAGAATCTTCGACCGCTGCTGGCGCGAGAACGCCGGGCCCTTTGTGATGCTGTGGAAGCTCTCGGATGAGGCGCCCGTCGCGCGCGATTACCAACGGCTGTCCGAAGGCTTCGACGTGGCGGATCTCGGTCGCATCCCGGGGCTGTTTGACGACCTGAAAACACCAAGCGGGCTCAAGGTTTATTTTCCCTGCGACACGCGGGTTTTCCTCGTCCGGGGCGTGCGCCCGACGACGGAGTGAAGCGCGCGTTTTCGTGGCGAACCGGTATCCAGAAGCCAGAGGCCAGAAGCCGGGCGGTCACAGGTCACAAGTCGGAAGATCGGGCCCAAGGCGCTTCTTCTTCCGGCCTCTGACCTCTGATTTCTGACCTCTGTTCGCCAACCACCGAAATCGCCCCGACGAGAGGCCGCCGACCCGCCCGGCCACGCCCCGGGTTGGTTCAGGTCTCGTCGTCGTGCAGACCGAGGCCGAGGCGCATGCGGATGTCCGGCCGTTCGGCCAGTTCGTCCAGCAACTCATCGACGCTGAAATCGGGCACCACGAAATCGCCGTAGACGAACGTGGGCACGTTGCCCTGGCCGCTGACCTCGACCAGCCGCTTCATGTCGGCGTAGTTTGCCACGACATCCCGCACCTCGATCTCGACGCCGTGGGTCGAGAAGAACGCCGCTGCCTCGCGGCAGAAGGGGCAGCCGCGCCTGACATACAATACAGGCCCAGCGTTCATGGACGCAGTTTAGCTCCGCAGGATTGCGAGGCAAGTTTGGACGCAAAAACGAGCGTTGAAATAATGCCCGCGTTCGGCGGTTTTTTCCTTGACCGGGTCGGCGATCCGGCAGGTCAACGCGCCAGCGCCGGATCGAACGGATGCGTGGTGACGGAGCGCCGCCGGTGGTGCCGGTACAGCCACCGGGCCATCGCCGGCAGCAGCAGGAGCGCGCCCAGCATGTTGACCAGAAACATGAAGGTCAGCAGCAGGCCCATGTCGGCCTGGAACTTGAGCTCCGAGAATACCCAGGTGCTCACGCCGATCGCCAGCGTGAAGCCGGTGAACAGGATCGCGCTGCCGGTCTCCTTGAACGCCATGAACATGGCGTCCTCGAAATATTCGCCCGCCTGCAGCGCCTTCTGCAGGCGCGCAAACAGGTAGATGCCGTAGTCCACGCCGATGCCGACCCCGAGGGCGACGACCGGCAGCGTGGAGGTCTTCAGGCCGATGCGGAGATAGGCCATCAGCGCGTAGCCGAGGCAGCTCACGATCGCCAGCGGCAGCACGATGCACAGCGTGGCGCGCACCGAGCGGAAGGTGAGGAGGCAGAGCGCGATCACCGCCCCGAAGACCCAGGCCACGATGGGAAACTGGGCCGCCTGCACCACCTCGTTGGTCGCAGCCATGACCCCGGCGGTGCCGCTGGCGAGGAGGAAGCGGACCTTGGGCGTGGCGTGCGCGGCGTTGAACGCCTTCACGGCGTTGGTGACCGCGCGCAGCGTTTCCGCCTTGTGGTCGGTCAGGAAGAGCATCACCGGCATCACGCTGCCGTCGGCGTTCAGCAGGCCGGTCGAGGTGTCGATGGGGGTGACCGCCTGCGCCAGCGTCTGCTGGTTGTGGGGCAGGACCCGCCATTTCAACGAACCTTCGTTCCAGCCGGCGTTCACAATCTTGGCCACCGAGGCGAGGGAAATCGTCGAATGCACGCCCGGGACGCCCCGCATGTATTCCTCGAACCGGTCCATCAGGCTGACCACGTCGTAGTCCACACAACCGTTGGGCACGGATTCGACGATCACGGAGAGGATGTCGACGCCGATGCTGAACTTGCTGGTGATGACCCGCGTGTCGCGGTTGTACCGCGAGTCCGGCCGCAGCTCCGGCACGCCCGCGAAGAGGTCGCCGATCCGCACCTGCTGCGCCTTCAGCGCGCCCCAAACGCCGAGGGTGACGCAGACGGCGATGACGACGAGCGAGGGACCGGGCTTCATCTCGGTGGAGATGCGCGCCCAGATCCGCTCGGTGGCCGCCCGGCGGGCCGCCACCCATTCGCCGTAGGCCGGCGGCAGGCGCAGCGACGACAGGATGATCGGCAGCAGGAAGAGGTTGGTGAGGATGATCACGGCCACGCCGAGGCTGGCGGCGATGGCCAGCTCGCGGATCGATTCGATCTTGATCACCAGGATGGTCAGGAAACCCACGGTATCGGTGAGCAACGCCACGCCGCCCGGCACCAGGAGCTGCGAGAACGCGCTGCGGGCGGCCGCCAGGCTGGTGTCGCAGCCCGAAAAGACGGCCGTGCGGAAGGCGCGCATCATCTGCATCCCGTGGCTCACGCCGATGGCGAAAATCAGGAACGGCACCAGGATGGAGAGCGGGTCGATGCCGTAACCCAGGGCGGTGAGCGCGCCGAGCTGCCAGATCACCGCGATGAAGGAGCACAGCACCGGCGCCCCCGCCAGCTTCCACCGCCCGGCGTACTTCCACACCAGCAGCGTCGTCACGATGATCGAGATGGCGAACAGCGTGAGCACCCCCCGGGCGCCGTCGCCGATGTCACCCATGACCTTGGCGAAGCCGATGATGTGCACCCGGACCGCCCCGCCACTCTCCCGCTCGACCCGGCGGCGGATACCCTCCAGTTCCCGCGCGACCCGCAGGTAATCGAGCTTCCGGCCCGTGGACGGGTCGACCTCCAGCAACTGGGCGCTCACGATCGCCCCGGTGAAGTCGTTGGCCACGAGCTGGCCGACCTTGCCGGATTTGATGATGTTCTCGCGCACGCGCGCCAGGCCCTCCGGTGTGGGCTCGAAGTTCGCGGGAATCACGTTCCCGCCGGAAAAGCCGTCCTCGACCACCTCGATGTAGCGGACGTTGGGCGTGAAGAGCGACTGCACCTGCGAGCGATCGACGCCGGGCAGGAAGAAAACGTCGTCGGTCACCTGCTTGAGCAGCTGGAAGAACTGGGGCGTGAAC
>JBJKRD010000048.1:0-9303 GCA_046704925.1 Opitutaceae bacterium
GGCGGGGCTGGTCGTCGAGGGAATCAGTTTCCATGTCGGCAGCCAGACGACCAATTTCGAAAACTATGTCCAAGCGCTGAGCCTGACGGCGGCGGTGTACCAGGAGGCGCTGGTGACCGTCTGCCACGATCTGGCCGAGGATGTCGTGCGCAATGGCGAGGGCGTGCACCATGTCATGCGCGTCCAAGTGGCCGGGGCGCCCGACCCCGCTACCGCCCGCGCCCTGGGCAAGGCGATCGTGAATGCGCCGCTGTTCAAGTGCGCGGTGGCGGGCAATGACCCGAACGTCGGCCGACTGATTCAGGCCATCGGCAAATACGTCGGCGCGCAGGCGGCGCCACCCGACCTGTCGCGGCTGCGCGCGCAGCTCGGAGGCATCGAGATCTTCGCCGACGAGTCCTTCCGGCTCGATCCCGCGAAGGAAGAAGCGCTGGTCGACCACCTGCGGAACACCGAACTCTACGCCAGCGCTCCGCCGATCAATGGCGTTTTCACCCCGCCGGTCGACTTCCCGGCCCACGAACGATGCGTGGAAATCGAGGTCGATCTGGGCACCGGTCGGGCCGCGGCGACCGTGCTGGGGGCCGACCTCACCCACGAATATGTGAGCGAAAACGCGGACTATCGGAGCTGACCAGCGCAGGAGCGAGCGCCTACTCGTTCACGTGCGCCACGGTCGCCGGCGGGAATCCATTGAAATAGGTCGACGACGCATGGCTGTAGGCGCCGATGTTCGCGCTGTACACCAGGTCGTCCCGCTCCAGATCAGGCAGATTCTCCGCCATCGACACCACGTCCCGGGCGTCGCAGGTGGGACCGAACACCGAGCAGAGCTGGGTCGGGCCCTTCCGGAGCGCCTGGATCGGATAATGGCAATGATCGAAGATCACGCCCGAATAGGTGTGGTACACGCCGTCGTCGATGTAGTAGCAGGTTTTCCCGTCGCGCACCGCCTTGCCGATGATCTTCGACACGGCGTAACCGGCGCTGGCGACCAGGAACCGGCCGGGTTCGGCCAGGATCTGGACGTCGCGGGGGAACAGCCGCTCGATCTCGGCGTTGACGACCGCGGCCAGTTCGCGGAACGGCTTCACCGTCGCGTCGTACGGCGCGGGAAAGCCGCCCCCGATGTCCACGAGGTTCATCTTCGTGTAGCCGCGGTCTCGCGCCTCCTGGTACACCGCCGCCGTCAGGCTCAGCGCTTGGACATAGTTTTCGAAATTGGTCGTCTGGCTGCCGACATGGAAACTGATTCCCTCGACGACCAGCCCCGCCCGGTCGGCCGCCAGGATCAGATCCACGGCCTCGCCTGGCGACGCGCCGAATTTCGACGACAACTCGACCATCGCGCCCGTGTTCGGCACCTTGAGCCGCAGCGCGAGGCCGGCATTCGGCGCATGCCGCCGGATCTTGCGGATCTCCTCCAGGTTGTCGAACGTGACCAGCGGCTTGTACTGGTTCAATTCCTCGAGCGTCTCGGTGGCCTTGGTCGGATTGGCGTAGATGATCTTGTCCCAGATCCAATCCTGCCGCTCCTTGGCCGGCAGGTCCTTGATGTTCTCGTAGACGATCCGGAATTCCGGCATCGACGCGACGTCGAAGCTGGCGCCTTCCCGGTAGAGCGTGCGGACAATGGCCGGATCGGGATTGGCCTTGACCGCATAGTACACCTGGACGCGGGGCAGGAAGCGCCGGAACTCCCGGTAGTTTTTCCGGAGCGCGGCGTGGTCGATCACGAAGAGCGGCGTACCGTGCTCCTTCGCCAGTTGCTTCAACCGGGTGCGCGAAATCATGGCATCGTTTGCGGGTGGGGGTTGGGGACGGCGCCGGGCCCTCGGCGGGGTTCGGCTTCAGCTACCGTCCTTCACCAGGAAGTTCTGGAACTGCCACGGATCCTTCCAGTCGAGGTCCGGCCGGTTGTAGCCCTCGAACGCGTTCCGGTAATGCTGCAGGGGCGTCCAGTCGGCCGCCTTGGAAATGAAGCGGCCCAGATAAGGTTTGGAGATCTTGAGCACGAATTCGTGCGAGAGATCGTCCGGCACGCAAACCCCCCGGTCCGGGTTCTCGATCATCCACAACGAGGCCGCCACCACTGCGATCGCCACCTGCATGGTGGTCGCATTCTGATGCGGGACCAAACGCCGGGACTGCTCGATGCTGAGATCGCTGCCGATCCACCACGATTGATAGGCGTGGCCCATGAGCAAGGCGCCCAGGATGTCCGCACCGCTCGTGATCTCGTCGTTCATGATCCGCTGGTTCTCCACCAACCGGTAGTCGTACCCGCGCAGTTCGTTTAGCGACGCGATGGCGCAGTCGCACGGGCAGTAGGCATAGTGGACGGTAGGTCGGTAGACCGCCCGGTTTTTCTCCCACACCGTCAGCTTGTCCGAAATCGTGAAGGCCTCGCCATGGCGCACCACCATGCCGAGAATCGTGTAGTCCGGCACCCACGAGCGGACCCAGGTGTTGATGCCCATCCGGGCGAGGCAGATCTGGTTTTTCGGTCCCTTCCGGTGCCGGTAGGCGAACGGCGGCAGCGCCTTCTCGTGGGTACCCCAGCCCATCTCGGCGGTTGTCGTGCCCTCCTCGCGAAAGCCCTCGATGCTCCAGGTGTTCACGAACTCATCCACCTGCTTCGGCCGGTCGGTGATCTGGGTGTCGCGCTCGCTGCAATGGATGACCTTGACGCCGAGGCGCCGGGCGAGGTGGTTGAAAGCCCGGTCTGCGATCAACTGGCGGATCTCCTCGGCCGCCCGGCCCTTCACCTTCCGGTCGGCGAGCAGACTTTCGCCGATGTCGAGGAGGCCTTGTTTGGTGAAATGGGAGATCAGGCCGGGGTTGGCGCCGTGCTCGATCACCGCCGTGGGTCCCGGCTCCTTCCATTTCGCCACCATCCGCCGGACATTCATGTGCCGCCAATAGAGCGTGCGCTCGGTGGGATGCTTGTTGGCCGCCCCCGCGTAGGGATCCCACAGCTCCGTCGAGGTGTTCACATAAAGCACCCCGTGGTCGTGGCACCACTGCAGGATCTCGCAGGCGTCGATGTTCCAGGCCAGATCGATCAACAGATCCCCGGCGGAAAGGTGCTTGCCCAACAGTCGGCCCAGGTTCTCCCGCGTCACCCGGTCCCGCACGAAGCGCACCCCCCGGGCCGTCCACGGCTTCAACTTCCCCGCCCGATTCTCAAAATCCATCACCGTGACGCTCTTGGGCGATACCCGCATCTGCTGGAAGAGAATCGGCAGCGTGCATTCGGCCACGGAGCCGTAGCCCACGAAGAGGATCTTGTTCTTGAATTCAATCATGATGTCGGTCGGTTTGGAGGCGGAGCCCAACGCCGCCGCGATCCAGCCCGTCAGGCTTGGCCGCCGGCGGCTTAGCGCGCATGAACCCAGTTTGATTCCCGCGGCAGTGCAAGTGTTTTCCAGCGCGCGTCGGCGGCCGCCGCCGCGGCGGTGAATCCAGCGATCGCGGAAAGCGTCCGGTCGTCACCCGCGCCTACACGAGTCCGGCCGTCTCTGGAAAACCGCACCACAGGTTCATGATCTGCACCGCCTGGCCGCTGGCGCCTTTCACCAGATTGTCGACGGCCGAGGTGATCACGAAATTGCCCGTGCGCGGATCGTGCACGGCGGACAGGTCGACACGGTTGGTTCCGGTCACGTGGGCGGTGTCCGGCGTCTCACCGCTCGGCAGCAGCTGGATGAAGGGCCGGCCGTCAAAGGCGCGGCGCCAGGCGGCATAGAGGGAATCCACGGTCGCGCCGGCTGCCGCCGGCGCGGTGATGGTCGTCGCGATGCCCCGACGCATCGGCGCCAGGTGCGGATTGAACTGGATGATCGTGGGGGCACCGGTGAGCAACGCGAGTTGCTCTTCGATTTCCGCCAGGTGCCGGTGCTTGACGAGTCCGTACGCCTTCGCGCTCTCGGCCCGTTCGACGTAGAGATATGGCTCCTCGACCCTGCGACCGGCGCCGCTCACCCCGCTGAACGCATTGACCACGATGTGCTCGCGGAGCAGCACGCCGTCCTGCAACAAGGGCACCAGGGGCACGAGAGTGCCGGTCGGATAACAACCCGGAGCCGCGATCAGCAGCCGGTCGCCCCAGCCCGCCGGCGTCAACTCGGGCAGCACGAAACGGGCCCGCGGCAGCAGGTCCGGCGCGTGATGTTCGCCGTAATACCGGGTGTAGGTTGCCAAGTCGGCAATGCGGAAATCCGCGCTCAGATCGATCACCTTCTTGCCGGCGGCGACAAACGCCCGGGCAAAGGCGGCGGCCGCGCCGTGGGGCAGCGCCAGGAAGAACAACGGAATGTCGCCGGCGGCCAGCGCCGCCGCGTCCGAATCCACAAAGCACAAGCCCCGGTCGCTGCCGCGCACCGCGGGAATCACCCGGGCCAGCGGCTTGCCCGCGTGCTGGCGCGACGTGACCGCCGCAAGCGTGACCTGCGGGTGGTTGAGCAGGATCCGGACGAGCATTTCGCCCGAATATCCGGAAGCACCGACAACACCGACTTTCATGGAGGGAGGTGGTTGAAATACTAGGGAAGACCGGAGACCGGGGGCAGGCTACACAAAAAAAGAGCGGAGGCCGTGAAGGGCGCTCCGCTCCGGAAGGATGACAGGAGATTTCCGCTCAGCGCTTGGAGAACTGGAAGCGCTTGCGGGCGCCCGGCTGACCGGCCTTCTTGCGTTCCTTCTCGCGCGGGTCGCGCTTGAGGTGGCCGGCTTTCTTCAACGCGGCGCGAAACTCGGGGTTGTATTTCTGCAGGGCCCGGGCGATCCCGTGGGCCACCGCCCCGGCCTGCCCGCTGATGCCCCCGCCGGTCACGTTGGCGGCAACGTCGATCTTCTCCCGCAGTTCAACGGTCAGCAGCGGCGCATAGGCCTGCTTGGCAAAGTTCTCGTGACTGAAGTAACTCTCAAAGTCGCGGCCGTTCACCACGAGTTTTCCGGTCCCATCGGACAGCCGCACCCTCGCGGAGGCGGACTTCCGGCGGCCGGTGGCGGTAAAGTTGGCTTGGTCAGCACTCATGAAAATGGTCAGACGGCGATCTTGACGGGATTCTGGGCCGCATGGGAGTGTTCCGCGCCGGGGAACACCCGGAGCTTGGTCAACATCCGGCGGGCCAGGCGGTTCTTCGGCAACATGCCCTTGACGGCGTGCTCGATGATGAATTCCGGGTGCCGGGCGCGCATCTCGGAGAGCTTGCGGTACTTTTCACCACCCACAAAACCGGAGAACGACATGTATTCGAGCTGCTCCTCCTTCTTCCCGGTGAGCGCCACCTTGGCGGCATTGATGACGACCACAAAATCGCCGGTGTCGACATGGGGGGTGTAGGTGGGCTTGTGGCGGCCGCGAAGCAGGTTCGCCACTTTCACGGCGAGACGGCCCAAAACGACTCCGTCAGCATCAACAAGATGCCACTTCGGCTGTACCGTCCCCTTCCGGGCGAGAAAGGTCTTCATGGGTGGAAAAGGGTGCCATAGGTAGGTTATCAAGCAGGAGTGTCAACCCTTTAGATGTCCGTTTCGCGCTCGAAGGGACCGTCAGTCGCCCGCCGCAACCGTCTCGGCCGGCCTCAGGTGGAAGCACCCATTCGGGAACGGCTTGAAGTCCAGCTTTACGGGTTTCCGGCTCTTCCGACGCCGGCTTGGGCAGACTCCCGTGGTCCGGCACCATCCCGATAATCCGCGCGCAATCATATCCAGGACATCGCCGCCGCTTTCCAGTTTGCCGGTGCTGCCAGTCTCCGGCAGCCTGAAGCGCCTCCTCTACCACGAACGGCATTCGGCCCCCGGCGGGTACCGGTCCGCTCCAGGTTAAAGGCCTTCAAACCACGACCTTCCCATCCCTCCCATGTCGCAAAAGACCCTGTTGGCGACGGCTGGATTCCTCGGCTTGACCGGAGTCCTGTTGGATGCGCTCGGCGCCCACGCCCTGCACGATTCCCTGACCGCCCAAGGCACGCCGGACGTCTGGCACACAGCCGTCGTGTACCACCTGATTCACGCGGTGGCCCTCCTCGCGCTGGCCGTCGCCAAATCCCCGCCCACCGGTCGGACGCCCGCGTTGGTCAGGGCGATTGGGTGGTGCTGGACCGGAGGTGTCGTGTGCTTCTCCGGGTCGCTGTACATTCTGGCCCTGGGCGGCCCGCACGTTCTCGGGCCGATCACCCCGCTCGGCGGCTTGCTCCTTCTGGCAGGATGGGCGCTGGTGGTGGTCATGGCTTGGCGCCAAGCGCCCCGGCCGCCGTCGGCCTGACGGGCCCTCTGCCATGCGCCTGCCGGACGATCTGATCGCGATCCTGCGCACGGTGCAGCGGGTCGGACATCCGCGGCTCGTGGGCGGCTGCGTCCGCGATTGGCTGCTGGGGCTGGCACCCAAGGATTTCGACATCGAGGTCTCGGGCGCGACGTACGAACAGTTGATCCGGACGCTCGCGCCCTTCGGTGAGCCGGACCTCGTCGGGCGCAGCTTCGGCACGATCAAGCTGCGCACGAAGAACGCGGAATACGACTTCAGCCTGCCTCGGAGGGAATCCAAGACCGGCGCGGGACATCGCGGGTTTGCCGTGACGCCCGATCCCGGGCTTTCCGCCGCGGACGCCGCCGCGCGGCGCGATTTCACCATCAACGCCATCGCCTATGAACCGTTGACGGATACGATCGTCGACCCGCACGGCGGGCGCGCCGACCTGGAGGCCCGGGTGCTGCGGCACACGAGTGCCGCCTTTGTGGAGGATCCGTTGCGCGTGTTGCGGGGCATGCAGTTCGCAGCCCGGTTTGACCTCACCCTAGCCCCCGAAACGGCCACGCTTTGCCGCACCATCGTCAATGCCTTCTCCGAGCTCGCGCTCGAGCGCATTTGGGGCGAATGGAAAAAATGGGCCGAAAAATCGACGGTGCCTGCACGTGGTCTCGCGGTGCTGGAGCAATCCGGCTGGATGATCCATTTCCCGGAGATTGCGGCCATGGCCGGCGTGCCGCAGGAGCCGGAGTGGCACCCGGAGGGGGATGTGCTGACCCACACCGGTCTTTGTCTGGACGCGCTGGCCCGCCTGCCGGAGTGGCGCGAAAGCGGAACAGACCGGCGGCGCTATCTGTCGTTTGCCGTTCTGGCCCACGATCTTGGCAAGCCGGCCGTAACTGTCCGGACGGAACGGCGCGGCGCGTGGCGCTGGCTGAGTCCCGGGCATGAGGAAGCCGGCATTCCCCCGACTGAAGCCTTCCTGCGCCGTATCGGTGCCCCGCTGGACCTGGTGGAATGGGTGCGGCCTCTTGTGCTGTACCACCTCGCCCACCACCATGCGCAGGTCCGACCGGACCGATTCCAGCCGGAATTCACCGACAGCGCCGTGCGCCGCCTGGCCCGAAAGCTGGCTCCCGCCACCATCGACGATCTTTGCGTCGTGATGTGGGCAGACCATTTCGGGCGCCCGCCGCTGGTCTCGGCCGAGACCGAGATGCGGATCCATGCATTGCGCGCCAAGGCCCAGGAGCTCGCCGTGCGCGAAACCGCACCGCGGTCCCTGATCCAAGGGCGCCATTTGCTGGAGCTCGGCCTGCAGCCAGGTCCGCACTTCAAGCCGATCCTGGACGCGAGTGCCGAAGCCCAACTGGAGGGCGCCTTTACCGACGAGGCCGCCGGTCGTGCCTGGCTGCGGGAACATCTGGCGAAGCTACGGAAACTCGCAGGCGAGTAGGCGACTCGGAAAACGGAGGACCGGCCAGGAAGCCGGCTTTCTTTCGTCTTGCCTCACGCTTCCTCCTCATTTCTTCAGCCCCCACAAGGCACAACTTGCCCGCCACCACGCCTTTGCTATGCTCCACAGTCGGTGTTGCGTTCAGAATCCGCAGTCGGCAATCGACAACCAGCAATCAGACGCCCGCTCACGCGGGCGTTTCAATGGGATCTGGCCCGCCAAGTGGAGCGGCCGGACTTCCTGAAGCGCTGGTTGCCGCGTTACGCGGACTGGGGGTACCAGGAACTCTACCTCCACCTCGAAGACGCTGTCGACTATCCCAGCCTTCCCGGCGTGGCCCGACGCGATGCCTACACCTACCGGGCGTTTTCCCGGTTGGTCGAAGCGGCGACCCAAGCCGGCGTCGGGGTGGTGCCCATCGTCAACCTGCTTGGTCATACGCAGTATCTCATAAAGGTGCCCGGCCTGCGCGATCTGAACGAGCTGCGCGATGATGCTGGCCGGCCATTGGAACAGGGTCAAATCTGCCCGCTGCATCCCCGCACGCTCGAGGTCGCCGAGAAACTGCTGCAGGACGTCCGTCCCTTCTGTACAGCGGGAAAGATCCACGTTGGTCTCGACGAGTCCTTCCTTCTGGGCAGGTGTCCGCGCTGCCGGATCGAGATCGCCCGCCGCGGCTTGGCGGCGCATTTCGCCGGGCATGTGTGCCGCCTGGACGGCCTGGCGCGATCGGCCGGCCTGCGTTTGGGGATGTGGGCCGACATGCTGGCGCTGCTGCCGGGTGCGATCCCCCTGCTGCCGCGGAACATCATTGGCTACGATTGGTACTATTATCCGTTTGAGCGACACCCTCGCGTCGAACTCCACAACTTCGCCGAGGCCGATCTGGCGACGCCGCTGCGGGCGCGAGGCATCGAGTACTGGGGTTGCCCGATGAACGGTTCGTTCCGGTACGAGCCCCTGCCTTTGTTTGGCGAACGCCTCGACAACCTCGTTTCCTGGTGGCGGCGCTGCCGGAGCGTCGGTGCCGGGGGCTTTCTGGTGACATCCTGGGAACCCAACCGCCTGGCACTGGAATCCGTAATCGCCGTCGACGCCGCGGCCGCCTGCCTCTGGTTGAATCCAGAGATCGACGATCCCCGGGAAATGCTGGCTCGAGGGTTGGCCCGCGTTTTCGGGCTGAGATCCATGGGCATGGCCGGCGGCGCCGCCCGCCGGAAATCCGATGCGGACCTTGGTCGTTGGACCCGGGCCGCGTTCGCCGTCGATCAACACGCCTTTGTCGGCGGGCCACGCTGGCAGATCAATGAACGCTGGGATGTGCTTTCGGCGAGAGAGCCGTTGGACGAATTCGTACGGGAAGCGCGCGCGCTCGACCGGATGTGCACCGGCGGGCGCCCCGAGGTTGCACCACCGGGAACGCCGGCGGCGTTGGCGGCCAGCCTTGCCTTTCGCCGTTACCTGGCCCACCGGGACGTTTTTGTGCGGAGCGCGGCCCAGGGCGTGTTTGCCGTGCGCCGCTTCGCGGCAGCGTGGATGGCACGGGTTGCATCCTCGCCGCCCACATCGGCCGGACACAGGGGCCGCGCTG
>JBJKRD010000049.1:0-25776 GCA_046704925.1 Opitutaceae bacterium
GCCAAGGAGCGCAGCGGCAAGTCGCTGACGCCGACCGCCTATTCGAGGATCGTCCGCTTTCACGACCACCGCACGGTGCTGCCGCTCCACGTGGACCTCGCCCGCGAGGCCTGGCTGGCGCACGAGCCGGCGGCGGCAGCCGAGGCTTGACGCGGGCGGCGCGCGGTTCCGGCATGGCGATCCACCGTTTTTGCGCAGCATGTTGAAATCCTGGCGGATTCTCCTGGTGTTCCTGCTGATTGGCGCCGCCTTTGCGCTGCGCGCGCCGTGGCTGCGGCGCGACATCTGGAACGTGGATGAAGGCACCACTCTCACGATGGCCGAGCAACTGCGCCACGGCGCCGTCCTCTACCGCGACGCGGTCGATCAACGGGGACCCCTGGTCCCCTTCCTGATGGCGGCGACTTTTGCGGTGGCCGGGGACTGGAACGCCCACGCGGTGCACGCCGTGGTCGCGGGCCTGCTCGGCCTCTCCGCCCTGCTGCTCTGGCTTTTGGCGCGGCGGCTGGGTGATGAGCGGACCGGCATTGCCGGCGCCGTGATCTTTTCCGTGCTCACCTTCGTCTTGCTGGAACCCTACGACGCCATGTCCGCCGCCACCGAGTGGTTCGTGGTGTTCTTCTCCACCGTCGGATTCTGGCTGTTCGCCCGGGCGCAGACGCGACCCGGCTTCGGGGCGGGCGTACTGATCGGGATCGCGTTCGGACTCGGGACCCTTTCCAAGCAGCCGGGCGTCCTCTATTTTGGCGTCACCTTCGTGCTGGTGGGTTTGCTGGCCGTCGGCGAGCCGGCTCTCCGCGCCGCCCGAGGGCGTCTGCTTGTCGGCGAAATCACCGGATTCCTTGCGACGCTGGGCATGACGGCGACCTACTTTGCCTGGCACCACGCCCTGGCCGATCTCGTGCGGTATACCTGGACGTTCAACACGAGGATCTACGTGCCCGATGTGCCGTTGTGGACCCGCCTGGAGGGCGTCCGCATGCCCTTTGTCCTGGCTTTTGCCAACATGCCGGTCGCCTTGCTTCTCGGCGTCGTCGGGGCGGGCCTTCTGCTCCGCACCGTCGGGCGCGATTTCTTCCGGCGACCGGCGAGGGTCCCGCCGCTCCCCTGGCTCATCCTGGGGTGGACCGCGTCCGGCCTGGTCGCGACGATGCTCAGCGGACGCGATTTCTCGCATTACAGCGCCCAGGTCATCCCCGGCCTCAGCCTCGCCTGCGGCTGGGCGGTGGCGCGGGGAGTCGAACTGGCCAGCCGCCTGCGCCGCTCCCGCCGTTGGGCCACGATCGGTTTGTGTGCCCTGCTCGGCCTTGGCGCGGTCGGCGCGGCCCGCGACATCAGCCGACGCTCCCGGCGCCTTTCGACGGACGATGGCGAGTTCAAGAAGATCGGCCTCGAAATCGGACGCCTGACGGCCCCGTCCGACCCGATCTTCGTCTGGGGATACTTGCCCGAGCTCTACTACTTCAGCCACCGCCTGCCCGCCACCCGGTTCGTCTACACTATCTTCCTCACCGGCATGGTGCCGTGGTCCAACCTGGACATGCTCACGGACACCCGCTACGCGGTGCTTCCGGGGGTATGGAGGGATTTCTGGACCGACTTCGACCGGCGGCCGCCCGCCCTGATCGTCGACACCCTGAGTTTTCGGGGCTGGGTCAAATACCCGTTGTATGCCCAGAAGAAACTTTGGGAAGTCATCACTCGCGATTACGCCGCGATTGACGACTCAACCTCCTTCCCGGAGGAGGTGAGGTTCTACCGGCGGCTCGCCCCATTGGTTCCGTTTTCGCCGCCGACGGCCGTACCGGACGACCGGATTTCCGTTTCGGCCTCCCTCGCGCCCCATGGCGCTCACGACCCGGTGTTGACGGTTCATGCCCCGAAAGGGACCTCGGAGATCGTGGTCTTCCAAGGAGACCGTCCCTATCGCCGGCTGGTGGCGCCCGGGACCGAACCGGGCGAAGCCGCGTTCTTCATCGCCCGGGACGACCTGCGTTCGGGCGACACCCGCTTCCACGTCGCCGTGCGCGACCCACAGGGGTGGCGGGCCAGCCGCACGGTCGACCTGGCACAATTCCGTGCGCCGCCGCCGGCGCCCGTTTTCACCGGGCCCAAGATCGAATTCGGCGATCGCGAACTGGTGCCGGTGGAGGCTGAGACCTTCGATGACGGGGCGGGCCAGGCTTATGACGGCGGCCGGCGCTGGACCGCCCATGCGCCGTCGCAGTTCGTCTATCGCTGTCCGCCCACCATGACCAAGCTTACCTTCCGCTATGGTCTCGAGGAGACGAGTTATCAACCGGGGAGGAAGGGCCGCACCAACGGTGTCGAAGTGGCCGTCAGCCTGGAAACGCCCGGGCACGGCATCGTGCATCTCTTCCGGCGGGAGTTGAATCCGGCCCTCGTCGGCATGGACCAGAACACCCAAACCAGCCAGGTCGAAATCCCGCGGCACACCGAGGCCCGGCTGATCCTGCAGATGCTGCCCGGGCCCATGAATGAGCCGGCGTTCGATTGGTCGTATTGGTCCGACCTGGTTGCCCAAGGCGTGGGCCCGGACATCATGTTCAACGGGCGCCCGGTCTCCGCCACCTCCGCGGTGATGTACGGCGGCAGTCTGCCGCATCCCCTGGATCACGACCGCTGGAGCGCGCAAAGCCCGGCGCGGTTTGTCTACCCGTATCGCCGGGGCATGAAATCGCTCACGTTCACCTACGGGCTCCTGGCGATCGCCTACGAACGGCCCCGCGGGGCGGGGACCGACGGCATCGATGCCATCGTGGAGATGGAATTTCCGGATCACCATATCGAGAAGCTGTTTGATCGATATCTTGACCCCGCAGGCCGGCCCGCGGACCGGGGTCCGCAAACCTCGTCGGTCGACCTGCCGGCCGTGCCCGGCGGCAACATCATCCTGCGAATCGGCCCCGGTCCGCACAACAACACGGCGTTCGACTGGGCCTATATCGCGAACCCGCAGGCCGAGGGCCGGGACCCGTGACGGTCGGCAATTAAGTCGCGGCCGGCAGCGGAGCGATAGACGAGAATCCTGCCGACGGCGCCCGCGGGCGGCGCTTGACGTCGACCCCACGCGGGAGCGGAATTCAAACCTTTTCATGTTCCGTATCTTTACTGCCAAGACTTGGCGAATCTGGTTTGCCCTGGGCCTGATTTTCGGCGCGTACCTCCTGCGGCGCCCGTGGCTCGGGCGCGAGGTCTGGAACCTGGACGAAGGCTCGACCTTCACCATGGCCGAGCAGGTGCTGCACGGGCAGGTCATCTACCGCGACGCGGCCGACAACCGCAGTCCGTTGGTGCCCTACCTCAAGGCGGCGGTTTTCGCGGTCTTCGGCGACTGGAATGCGCACGCCGTGCACGTGGTGGTCGCGTTCATGCTCGGGATCTGCGGCGTGTGGCTGTGGCTGCTGGCCCGGCGCCTCGGCGATGAGAAGACCGGCATCGCCGGCGCCCTGTTTTTCTTTCTCCTGACGTTCGTGCTCGTGGGCCTGCCGGACAGCCTGTCGGCCAACACCGAGTGGTTTGTGATCTTTTTCTCCACCCTGGCGTTCTGGCTCTTTGCGCGCGCCCAGGCGCGGCCCACCTTCGGCCGGGGCGTGCTCATCGGCCTGAGCTTTGGGCTGGGTACGCTTTGCAAGCAGCCGGGCGTCCTGGATCTGGGCGTGACCTTCGTGCTGCTGGGCCTGCTGTGGTTCGGCGAGCCGGCCGGGCGGGCGGCGCGGTGGCGGCTGCTGGCGGGCGAACTGACCGGCTTCGCCGCCACCATGGCCGCGACGATCGTCTATTTCGCCTGGAACCATGCGCTGCCCGACCTGGTGCTCTACGCCTGGACCTTCAACACCAAGTACTACGTGCCCGAGGTGCCGTTCTGGGACCGCATGTGGGCGGTGCACATCCCCTTCCAACTGGCCTTCGAGGACATGCCGGTGGCCCTCGTCGCCGGGGTGATCGGCGCCGGCCTGTTGCTCGTCCACGCCTGGCGCCGACTCCGGCGCCGGCCTCCGCAGATTCCACTGCTCGCGTGGCTGACCCTGGGCTGGACCGCCTCCGGGCTGTTGTCCACCATGATCAGTGGGCGGGGGTTCTCCCATTACAGCGCGCAGGTCATTCCCGGGCTCAGCCTGGCCTGCGGCTGGGCCGTGGCGCGCCTGATCGAACTGGCCGCCCGCCTGCGCCCCACCCGCCGCTGGGCGTGGGCCGGCCTCTGGGCCCTGCTCGGGCTGGCGACCATCAGCAGCGGTTTCGACGTCCGCCGCCGCACCCGCGGACTGTCCCCAAACGACGACGCCGGGAAGAACCTCGGGCTGATTATCCAGCAATTCACCTCGCCCCAGGATCATATTTTCGTCTGGGGCTACTTTCCCGAGCTTTACCTCTTCAGCCGGCGGCTGCCCAGCACCCGCTTCATCTACACCAACTATCTCACCGGCATGATCGCCTGGACCAACCTGGACATGCGGATCGACACCAGCTACGCGATCATGCCCGGAGCGTGGCGGCATTTCTGGGAGGATTGGAGCCGGCGCCCGCCGGCGCTCGTCGTCGACACCGAGAACATCCGCGGTTACCTCAAGTACCCGCTGTACCGGCAGACCCGGCTGTGGCAGATCATCACCCACCAGTTCGCCGCCGTGGACGATGATGCGGTCAAATCCAGCGGGGTGCGATTCTACCGGCGCCTGGCGCCGCTGACCGACGTTCCCCCGCCCGCCGACGCGCCGACGAGCAAGGACGTCACCGTGATGGGCACGGTCACGCGCCACGGCGGCCGACTGCCCCTGCTGAGCGTATACGCGCCGGCCGGCGTGACCGAAGTGGTGGTTTATCAAGGCGACAAGCCTTATCGCCGGCTGCTTTATCCGGCGCGCGAGCCGTGCCAGGCCGAGTTCTTCATCGATCGCGACGATCTCCGGCCGGGCGACACCGCCTTCCGGGCGGCGGTGCGGACCGCTCAGGGATGGCGGTTCAGCCGGACCGTGGACCTGGCGTCCCTGCGCCATCCGCCGCCGCCACCCCGACCCCCGGGCCCGCTCCTGCATTTTGGCGGAGAGGCGCTCCGGCCGATCGAAGGCGAAACCCTGGAAGGGGATTTTGGCTCCTTCGAGAAGAACGGTCGCCGGTGGAGCGCCCACGCACCCTCGAAATTCGTCTATGACTGTCCGCCCACCATGAAACGCCTGACCTTCTCCTTCGGGATGGACGAGGCCAGCTATCAGCAACCCGGCGACACCGGCACCAACGGCGCGGACGTGGTCGTCAGTTTCCAATATCCCGAGGGCGGCACCACCCAGCTATACTGGCGGTACCTGAATCCGCGCTCGGTTGGCCGGGACCAGGGGCGCCAGACCGCGGAGGTCGACATTCCGCCTCACCCCGGCGGCGGGCACCTGATCTTCCAGTTCCTGCCCGGGCCGCAGAACGATCCGGCGTATGACTGGACCTATTGGTCCGATCTGGGCGGCCAGGGATACGGGCCCGAGCTGATCTACGGCGAGCGGCACGTACAGGCCCTGTCGAGCGAGACCTTTGGCGGACGCACGATGCGGGCCGACGACGACGGCCGGTGGCATGCCGACAGCCCCGCCAAGGTGGTCTATCCCTACGTGCCGGGCATGTCCGCTTTGATCTTCACCTACGGCTTGTATGCGAGCGCCTACGAGCGGCCCGCCGATCGAAGCACGGATGGCATCGACGCCATCGTGGAGTTCGAACATCCGGATCAGCGCATCGAACGACTGTATTTCCGCTACCTGGACCCACGCGACCGTCCCGCGGACCGCGGCCCGCAGACCGCGCGGGTCAACCTTCCACGCGACACCGGGGGTCACATCATCATCCGCATCGGTCCCGGTCCCCACCACAACACGGCGTTCGACTGGGCCTATCTCACCAACCTCCGCGCCCAGGGGTCGGGCCCCGACATCGTCTGGGGCGGACGCATCCTGGTGCCCGTCGAGAGCCAGACCTTCACGGGGCCGGGCATGGCGGCCGACGAACACGACATCTGGCGCGCCCACGCCCCGTCCCGGTTGGTTTATGACCGGCCCGTCGGCATGACGGCCATCTCCTTCGGCTTCGGCCTCGACCCGAACTCCTATGCCAGTCCCAACCCCGGCGATCGCACCGACGGGGTCGAGGCCGTCCTCGAGTTCCAGCACCGCAACGGGACGGTGACGACCCTGTTCCACCGCCTGCTGACGCCGGCCACGAATCCGGTCGATCGCGGCACCCAGGACGCCCGCGTGGAATTGCCGCCGGACGAGCCGGGCCGCCTGATCTTCCTCTTCACGCCCGGGCCGCGCAACAGCAACGCGTTCGATTGGAGCTACTGGACCCACTTTATCGGCGCTCCCTGAGCCGCCGGCTCTGAAGAATCTCGCATCATGGTATGACACCGGAGCGGAATAGGGTAACGCAGGCTTCCAGCCTGCGCCGATCGACGAGGCAGGCAGGATGCCTGCGCTACCTTTCGTCGTCGTCACCATATTCCACGAGGCTCGATAACGCCCCGTGAAAACCACCCTTCTTCCCAACGCCCGCACGCCCCGGCCGGCCCTCCTCGTTCTCGGCGCGTTCCTGCTGCTCACCGCCTGGGTCGGCTATCTCCGATGGCCGACGTTCGGCGCGATCCTGTGGAATGTGGACGAGTCGATCCACGCGGCGATTGCGCGGATCTTGCTCCACGGCGGCGTCCTCTATCGCGACGGCGTCGACCAGCGCACGCCGCTCACCTACTATGTGGTGGCGCTGGTGTTCCGGCTGTTTGGCGAAAACAACCTGTGGGCGCTGCGGGCCGTCACGTCCCTGGTCATCTCGACCACCGCGCTGGGTCTGTTTCTGCTGGGGCGCCGGGCACACCGCCCGGTGTCCGGCGTCTGGGCGGCCCTGATCTTCTGCGCCCTGACGACCAACCTCTTCTATTTTGAGGACGCCAATGCGGTAAACACCGAGTGGTTCGTCATCCTGTTCACGACCTGGGGCACCTGGTGGTTCTGGCGAACGCGGTGGCGGACGGACCTGGCGGCCACCGTGCCGACCGGCGTCTGCTTCGCCCTGGCCTTTCTCTCCAAACAGCCGGCGGCGCTCGACCTGGCGGTGCCGCTCCTTACCCTGGGATTCCTCGCCGCCGCGGGTCAGGCCAAACCGGCCGCGGTCGTGCGCGCGGCCGCCGGCATCCTCCTGGGCTTCCTCGTCGTGGTGGCGGCGACATTCGCCTACTTCGCGGTCCACGGGGCGTTCGGCGACTTCATCTTCTACACGCTGAGCTACAACCTGCTTTACTACGGCGCAGATGTGACCGCGGCCCCACACCTGCTGGCCGCCTTCGTCCCCTTCGCCCGTCTGGGGCAGCGCTATCCGCTGGTGCTGGTGGCCCTCCTCGCCGCGCTGGGGCTGCTGCTGTTCCGCACCCTGCAGCGCCGGCCCACGGCCGAGGAACGGGCCGGGCAGCCCTGGAGCTTCTATCTCCTGGCCTGGACGGCGACATCGCTGCTGGGCGCCGCCGCCAGTGGCCGCCGATTCGAGCATTACTTCATCCAATGCCTGCCGGCGTTTGCGCTTGGCGCCGGATGGTTGCTGGCCGAAACGGGCGCCCTGATCCGCCGGCTCTGGCGGCGCGCCGACGGTTCCCGCCTGGCCCGGACCGCCGCCCTGCCGCTCGCCTTGTTCCTGGCGGCCACCGGCGCCGGGGCGATCGTCCGCCCCCTGGTTCACCGGGGTACCGATGCCTACCCCAACGATCCCGCCTACCGCTGCTCGCGATTCATCCGCAGGCTGACAACGCCGGCCGAGCGGATCTTTGTCTGGGGCTTCAATCCCGACATTTACCTCTACACCAACCGCATGCCGGCCTCGCGGTTCGTCTATTGCTCATTTCAGACCGGCCTGATCCCCTGGACCAACATTGCTCCCCACCTCGACACGAGTTATGCAATCGTGCCCGGGACCATGGGCACCCTGCTGGCGGACCTGGAGGCCCGTCGTCCCGCATTCTTCGTGGATTGCAGCGCCGGGCCCCACCGCCATTTCGCCAAGTACCCGATCACGAAATTCCCCGACCTCAAGGCATTCGTTTCCCGCAACTACCTCGAGGCCAACTCGGCCGAATTCGTGCCGCAGGGCTTCCGTCTCCATCTGATCAAGGACCGGGCCCGGCTGATCCCGGTGCGTCTCGCCGGCGGGCCGGCCGGGCATCCCCAGACCCCGGAGATCTTCGGCCCGCCGCTGGCGGGGCCCGTCGCCACCCCTTACCTGGTGGGCGGCCATGACCCCGATGGCCGGCTCCAACGGCTGGAGCTGCGCGCGGATGGAAAGCTGATCGACTCGGTCAGCTTCCAGCCCACCGACCAGATCACGGTGCAGTTCGAGGTGCCCTTCGACCGGCTGGGGTCGGGCGAGCACCGGCTGGTGGCGCGCGCCGTCTCCGCCAATGGCGCCACCCGGGACAGCGCCGCCCTCGCCGTAACGTGCGCCCCGTCGGTGGTCCCACCCGAGGAACTGCCGGAATTCGGGCTGCCCTTCGTGACCACGACGCTGCTGCCGCTCACGGTGCGGGCGCCGTTCGCGCCGTCGGCGCAACCCGAGGACGGGCACCACGTCCTGTCGCTCCACGCCCCTTCGCTCCTGACCTTCGCGCTCGCGGCCGATGCCCGTTCGGTCAGCGGCGGGTTCGGCATTCACGCCGGCGCGTACGCCCCCGAGAACCATTTTCCCACGGATGGCGCGGAGTTCTTCGTGCGATGGATCGCGCCGACGGGCGAAGTCGACGTTCTGTTGCACCGCTGGCTGCGGCCGCGCGATCACCCCACCGACCGCCCGATGCAGTTCTTCGCCCTGCCGATTCCGCCGCACCCGGCGGGCAGCCGTCTGGAATTTGTCATCACGCCCGGCCCCTACGGCAACAATGCCTCGGACTGGACGTATTGGTCCGATCTCCGGCTGAAAACTTCCCGCTAGACGACCCGTCACCGCCGCCCAGACTCTGCGCCATGGATCTTCAGTCACCCGCGCCGCCGATTCCCGCCGCCCCTGAAGCCGCCGCACCGCCCGAACCTGTGTGGGGACGACTGTTCCTGTGGGTCCTCCTGTTTCTGGCCACCCTCGCATTCCCGCGGTTCCC
This sequence comes from Opitutaceae bacterium, assembly GCA_046704925.1. Taxonomy (GTDB): domain Bacteria; phylum Verrucomicrobiota; class Verrucomicrobiia; order Opitutales; family Opitutaceae; genus Fen-1467. Next base: position 9,137 of record JBJKRD010000049.1, read on the forward strand.
GACGATGGATCTGGATGCGTCCTGGCGCATGGCGCTCGGCTGGTTCTTTCATCAGGGGCTCCAAGTGGGGCGGGACGTGGTCTTCACGTACGGGCCGCTGGGTTTCCTGATGGGGCGCACCTATTCCGGGTTGCAGTTCGGCAGCATCATGCTCTGGCAGGTGTTCTCCTCGGCGGCGTTCGCCGTGATCATCATCGCGGCCGCCCGGGGACTGCGCGGGTTGAGCCGGTTTGTCTACTTTGCCTTCTTCGTGCTGCTGGGCGTGACCTACGAGGACGCGTTGCACATGATCATCATCGCGCTGCTGGCCTGGGCGCTGGTGCGGCGCGTCGGGGGACCGCCGCGCAAGAGCACCCCGTGGGCGGCCCTCCTGCTCGCGCTGCTCGGGATCATCAAGTTCACCAACCTGATGCTGGCGACGTTGGGGGTCGTCGTGGCGTGCGTCTACGCCTTGTGGAAACGCCGGCGGTCCACCGCCTGGGCGTACGCGGGCTGGTTTTTCGGAGGTTACCTGGGCATGTGGATCCTGTGCGGGCAGAATCCACTCAATCTGCCGCTTTACCTGGTCAACTCCCTGGAAGTCAGCCGCGGTTACCAGGAGGCCATGGGGTTGATCAGCCCGCCGGACGCCCTCTGGAAGGGAATCACGGTGTTCGCGATCCTGGTCGTTTACGGGCTGCAGTACGTGTGGTTCCACCCGGATCGGGCCCGCGCCCTGGCCAACGCGGTGATCCTCGGGGGATTGGTCTTCCTCGACTGGAAACACGGCTTCGTGCGCTCCGACGGCCACATGATCGGGTTCTTCATCTGCGCGCTGGTGCCGATCGTCGCCTTCCCCGCCTTGCTGGAGGACGGGCCGCGGTGGCGCTGGTTGCTGCGCCCGGCGCTCGCCGTCGCGGGGGTGCTCTGCATCGCGGGTACCTACGACGCGCTGCCCGGGGTGATCCGGTACGCCGGCGGCTCGCTGCAGGACAAGGTGTGGGGCAACGTGGACGCCCTCCTGCACTGGCCGTCCTTCCGGAAGAGTTACGATGTCAAGCTGCACGAGCAGGAGCAGGCGGCCGACCTGCCGCACGTCCGCCGGGCGGTGGGGAACGCAACCGTTGACGTGTTCGGGTACGAGCAGGCGATCGCGCTGTTCAACCACCTGAACTACGATCCGCGACCCGTGTTCCAGAGCTACATGGCCTACACGCCCCGCCTGGCCCAGCTGAACGCGGACTTCTACGAGTCGAAGCGTGCGCCGCAGTTCGCCCTGCTCAAGATCGAGTCCCTCGACAACCGCTACCCGGCCCTCGACGACTCCCGGCTGCTCAACATCTTCGTCCACGACTACGAGTACGTCCTGTCGGAGAACGGCTACCAACTCTGGCGCCGGCGGGCCGATTGCCCGGATCCGCTCACGCTGGCGCCGCGCCGGATCCGCACCGTGTCCACCCGGCTGAACACGCCGGTCGCCTTGGGCGGCGATCTGGAGAAACGGCATCTCTGGGCCACCGTCGAGCTGCCGTTCTCGCTGCTGGGCCGGCTGCGGGACGCGATCTACAAGCCGCCCATGGCGCAATTGATCATCGACCAGCAGGACGGCCGCCACAGCGAGTACCGCCTGCCGCTGCTGGAAGGCGAAGCCGGCTTCATCCTTAATCCCGCGGTGATGGATGTCGCGGACTACATGAACTTTGCCGGCGGCCGGCCGGACCGGTGGGTGCGCAGCATCACCGTGGCCGTCAGTCGGGGCGCCCGCCGCTATTTTGCGCGCGAGGCCCGCGTCACTTTCTTTGCCATGACGCCGTCCGACGCCGGCGTCGGCTTCTTCCGCCAGGCCCTGCGGGATCGCTTCTGGATGTTCGCCTCCTATCCCGTCAGCTTCACCGCCTTCACCGATCCCTCGGAGACCGAGTTGGGCGGCCAGAAGGCCATTGTCATGCACGCGCCGAGCGAGATGGTGTTTCTCCTGCCGCCGGGCGCCACCGGGATTTCGGGTGGCTTCGGCTTCGTGCCCGGCGCCTATCAGGACGGCGGCAACACCGATGGCGCCGAGTTTCGGGTCGTCTGGACCCACGGGGCCGAGCGAACCGTCCTCTTCTCGCGGTGGATGAACCCGCACGCCGTTCCGGCGGATCGCGGGCTGCAGCATTTCCACGTCGCGCTGACCGGTCTGTCCGGCGGCGAGCTGCGTTTGGAGGTCAAGCCCGGGCCCCACAACAATGCCTGGGACTGGACGGCATGGACGGGCATCGAGATCAAGTAGCGCCGGCCCGACCGAGTCCCGGCTGGGGATGGTGGCTGCTGGCCCTGGCCGGCGCCTGCATCGCGACTGGCGGCCGGCTCGAGCTCATCCGCGAGTACGGCACCAGTCTGCCCTTTCGTGACGAGTGGAAATGCACGGCGATCGACCTGTTGGGGCCGTGGGCCCAAGGGCACCTGCACCTGGCGGCGTTTTTCGCCCCGCTCAACGACCACTGGGTTGTGCTCACGCGGCTGCTCTCCTTCGGTTTGGCCCGCCTGAACGGCCAGTGGAACAACCTGCTCGAGACGTCGATCAATGTCGTGGGCTACGGCGCGGCGCTCTGGCTGTTTCTGGGCGCCATCGCGCCGGCGCTGGGCCGGCGCCTCGGCGTCGCCTTCGTCCTCTACGCCGGCTTCGTCCTCGCGCTGCCGTACACCTGGGAGAACACCCTGTGGGGCATCCAGTCGCTCGTCTTCTTCCAGATCGGCCTGTCCGTGTGGTATCTCTGGGCGATCGCCAGCCGCCCCGGGTTCTCCGCCGGTTGGTGGCTCGGGCAACTGGCGGGCGGGCTGGTGCTCCTCACGCAGCACTCCAGCGTGCTCGCCTATCCCGCCGGCGCCCTGCTGCTCGGCTGGCGGTGGTGGCGGCGGGACGGCGACCGGCGCGTGCTCGGGGCCGGGCTGGCGCTGGCCGCGTTGTGGACGGCGCTGTTCTTTGTCTTCGTCCCGTCGCTCACGGTCACGGCCTTCCATCGCGCCGAGACGTGGCGCCTCGGCCTGGACGTGTTTCTGCGGCAACTGGCGTGGCCGCTGCCCGGCCCCGGCTGGGCCTTCGTCGTTTACCTGCCCTTCCTCTGGTTCGTCGCCGACCGTGCGGCCCGCTGCCGGCTCTCGGCCGGCGAGGGATTTGTCATTGCCGTCGGCCTGTGGGTGGGGGCGCAGGCGGCCGCGATCGGCTACGGCCGCGGCGAAGACACGGTCGGTTTCGTGTCGCGCTACTGCGATTTTCTGGCGCTGGGTTTTCTGGTCAACGCCGCCTGCCTGGCGCTGCTCTGGCGTGGCGCCGGCCGCCGCGCCCTGCGCCCGGTCGTGGCCGCCCTGGGCGTCGCCTGGCTGGGTCTCACGGCTCCGGGGCTCTGGCATGAGTCCGTGGAAAGCCACACCCGCTACAACCTGGAGCGCCGCCCGGCGGTCAACGCCCAGAATCTGGCCGCCATCCGGGAATACCTGGCCACCGGCGACCCCCGCGCCCTGAACAACGAACCCGTGAGCGAAACGCTCTACACCTATCCGCCGTCGCTGATCGAGCTGCTGCAGATCCCGCGCTTTCGCTCGCTGCTGCCGCCGGAAACCGGCGCCCGCGAGGCGCGGCGTGACTACGGACGCCTGGGCGGGCTCGCCCGCTGGCTGCCGGATGCCGGACGCTGGCTGGTGCTGGCGGGGGTGCTGGCGGCGGCCGGCCTCTTCCTGGGGCGTCCCTTGGCGACCGAGCCCCGGAAGCTGCCTCCGTCCACCTGGACCCAAACGGGAATTCTGCTGGCCTGGAGCGTGCTGACGGCGCTGGCGGTCGGCGCGTTCCTGGCGTGGCGGCGGCCGTTTCTCTTCAATCCCGAGCAACGGTGGGGCGCGGCCTTCGCCCCGGGGGCGGAGAATGTCGAGTTCATTGACCCGGTGTTCCACCCCGGCGCCGAAGCGGACCTGGCCCCGGGGGCGACCCGGGGGGCGGTGGCCACCGAGCCCGCCGGCGTGCGACCGTTCTGGTACGGGACACTGGTCGACGGCACGCGCTTCACCGGCGTGCTGCACAGCGAGCCGGCGGAGATCCGGCGGCGTTTTCTTTTCACCCCGATCAGCGGCTGGCCCTGCTGGCCGGGCAACGGCGTCCGCTGGCGGTTTGAGAATCCCGCCACTGGCGCGGTGCAGTGGCGCTCGGAGGTGTGCCTGCCCGACGAGCCCGGCCCTGTCGTGGCCATGTGGAAGGAGGACGTGACGCCGTTCGCCGGCTGGCAGGCCTCGCTTTACCTCTTCGACGGCCACGCGGCCGACCATGGCTGGGTGGGCGTGGCCCGCCCGGCGGCCACCGATGACCCCGCCTTTGGCCGGCGCTGGATGGGGCAATTGAGCGCGGAACGGGCCGAACCCACGCACCGGGTTCTGGCCGGGCTGGCGCTGTTCACGCTCACCGCCTGGCTGGTCCAAGCCGGCGCCTGGTGGCGCCGCCGGGCGCAGGCGGTGGCGGCACCGGGGGCCGTTCCTTCGCCATGAAACGCCCGCTTGCCAATCCCACACCCGGACGCCCGACCCGAACGGGCGGCCGGGGCCGAAACTGAAAAGGAGCGAAACGCCATGGTCGCCGCCGCCGACATCCGCGCCACCGTGCCCGAGGTTTCCGTGGTCCTGCCATGCCTCAACGAGGCGCGGACGCTGGCCGGCTGCCTGGAGGAGGCGCGGGCGGCCCTCGCGCGGGCCGGGATTGCGGGCGAGATCATCGTGGCGGACAACGGCAGCACCGACGGTTCCCCGGGGATCGCCGCGCGCCTCGGCGCCCGCGTCGTGCCCGTGGCGGCGAAAGGCTACGGCAACGCCCTGCGCGGCGGAATCGCGGCCGCGCGCGGTCGCTACGTCGTGATGGGCGACGCCGATGCGAGCTACGATTTCTCGCACCTGCCGCGGTTCGTCGAGGCGCTCCGGGCCGGCCACGACCTGGTCATGGGCAACCGCTTTGGCGGCGGCATTGCCCGCGGCGCCATGCCGTGGAAGAACCGGTACCTGGGCAATCCCGTGCTCTCCTGGCTGGGCCGCCGGTTCTTCCCTACCCGCATTCACGACTTCCACTGCGGGCTGCGCGGATTCTCCCTGGCGGCCTACCGGCGCATGGACCTCCGGACGACCGGGATGGAGTTCGCCTCGGAGATGGTCATCAAGGCGGCGCTGCTGCGCCTGCGGGTGACCGAGGTGCCCACCGTGCTGCGTCCGGACGGACGCCAGCGGCCGTCGCACCTCCGTCCGTGGCGCGACGGCTGGCGGCACCTGCGCTTCATGCTTCTATTCAGTCCCCGCTGGCTGTTTCTCTATCCGGGCCTCCTGCTGATGGCCGGCGGCATCGCCGTGGGCGCGCTGCTCCTGCCCGGCCCGCTGGTGGTTGGACACGTGCATTTCGACATCAACACGCTGCTATACGCGGCGATCGCGGTGCTCATTGGCTTCCAAGCGGTGGCCTTCGCGGTACTGAGCAAGTTCTTCGCGATTCACGCCGGCCTGCGTGCGCCCGAGGCGCGTTTTGACCGCTGGCTGCGGGCGCTCACCCTCGAGGCGGGATTGATCGCCGGGTTTTTGCTGGTCGTCACGGGCCTCGGCTTGTCACTTTTCTCGGTCTGGCTCTGGCGGCAGCGCGGCTTCGGCCCGTTGATCCCCAGCCAGATGCTGCGCTGGGTGGTCCCCGGGGCGCTGAGCCTCACCCTCGGCTGCCAGGTGATCCTCACCAGTTTCTTCCTCAGCGTGCTCCGCCTCGATACCCGCAAGGACCTTCCATGAGTTCGCGCTCCCAAATCCGCTGGTGGCTGTGGGCGGCCGTGGCCCTCACGGTCGTCAAGCTCTGGCTGACCCGCGGCCAGGCGATCTTCGCCATCGGCACGGCCGGGCACGACGACCAGTTGTTCGTCAAGCTCGCCGACTACATTCTGCACGGCCAGTGGCTCGGGCCCTACGACCAGCTCACGCTCGCCAAGGGTCCGTTCTACTCCATCTGGATGGCGGCGGTGTTTGTGCTCGGCATCCCGCTGGGGCTCGCCCAGCAGCTGGTCTACGCGGGGGCCTGCGCCCTGGTGGTGCGGGCGCTCGCGCCCCGGTTGCAGGCCGGATGGGGTCGGTTCGCGGCGTACATGCTCCTGCTGTGGAATCCCATGTCGTTCGAGGCGTCGTCCCTCGGCCGGGTCCTGCGCCAGCACATTTCCACGCCCCTCGCCCTGATGGTCTTCGCGGGCCTGATCGCCCTGTACCTGCGCCGGGACCGCCCCTTCCTTCGACTGGCGCCGTGGGCGGCGCTGCTGGGCGGCGCGTTTGGCGCCCTGAGGCTCACGCGGGAGGACAACGTCTGGATCGGCCCCTCCCTGGTGTTGCTCGCCGGCGCCGTGGTGTTCGGGGCGGTGCGGGCCTCCGCCCGGGCGCGGCGGGCGCTGGCGGGCTCCGGTGTCCTGACCATCGCCTGCGCCCTGCTGCCGGTGCTGGTGGTCTGCTGGCTGAACGCCCGCTATTATGGCTGGTGGGGCACGGTCGAATTCCGGGCGAGCGAATTCAAGGACGCGTACGGGGCCCTGCTGCGGGTGAAGGTCGGCCCCGAGATCCCCTTCGTGCCCGTGACCCGCCAGGCGCGCGAGGCGATCTATCCGGTGAGTCCCAGCTTCGCCCTGCTGAAGGCCGAACTCGACGGACCCATCGGCGAGGGCTGGGCCGGCGCCTCCAGCTACGTCACCCATCTGCCGGCCGCCGATCGCCAGATCGGGGGCGGCTGGTTCATGTGGGCCCTGCGCGACTCGGTGGCCAACGCCGGATTCTGTCACAATGCCGCCCAGGCCCTGGCGTACTACCACCGCCTCGCCATGGAGGTGAACGAGGCGTGCGAACGGGGCCGGCTGCCCGCGCGCCCGCCGCGCAGCGGATTTCTGCCCCCCTGGCGGAAGGGTCAGACCGGTGCCTGGCTGCGGACCGCCGCGCAGTTCGCCGAGTTCGTCGTGGCCTTCCGCGGCTTCAGCGCCTATCCGCCGGCGAGCATCGGCGAACACGATGACCTGGAGCTCTTCAAGGACATCACACGCGACCGGCTCGCGCCCTCGCCGGCCCTGGATGCGCCGCCGCCCACCCAGCAGGCTTTGGAAGACTGGAAACTCGGCGTGCTCCAGGGGATCGGGAAAGTCCTGCGCCAGGTTCTGTTCTGGCTGATCGCGGCCGCCCAAGCCGTGGCGGCGATCCGTCTCGTCCAGCTCGCCGCGCAGCGCCGCCTCACCTTTCCCTTCGTGCTGGCGGTCGCCGCCTGGGGCGCCGCCGCCGCCATCATCCTCATGGATGCGCTGGTGCAGGTGACTTCGTTCCCGACGCTCTCGGTGGTTTACCTCGATTCCGCCTATCCGCTCGTGCTGGTGTTCGTGATGGCCATCCTCCTCGACGTGGCGGAGGAATGGACCGTACCGATCCTCCGCAGGGTCCGGCGCCGCGCCAGCGTCGCGGACGATGACGGCTCCGGTCCGTCCGCCGCCTCCGCAACTCCAACCGCATGAACCCACCGGCCGCCGTCCCGGCCCAGGGCGCGGCCCGCCCCGCCCAGACCGCGACCCGATGATGTGCGGGGTACGTCCTTTGCCGCCTCTGCCCGCACCGTTCACGCTCTCCGTCATCGTGCCGGTTTTCAACGAGGCGGCCACGGTCTCGACCGTGCTCGACGCCCTGCTGGCCAAGCAACTTCCGGGCTGCGCGCTCGAAATCATCGTCGTCGAAAGCAATTCCTCCGACGGGAGCCGCGAGGCCGTGCGCGCCTACCAGGGCCGGCCCGGACTCAGACTCATTTGGGAAGACCGTCCGCAGGGTAAGGGTCACGCCGTGCGGGCGGGCCTCGGCCAGGCGGCCGGCGACGTCATCCTCATCCAGGACGCCGACCTGGAATACGACTTTGCCGACTACGATTCGCTGCTCGCGCCATTGCGTGAGGGGCGGACGGATTTCGTGCTCGGCTCCCGCCACGGCACCGCGGGCCGCAACATCCGCAAGTTCACCGACCAGGCGGCGCTGGCGCTGTTGTTGAACTCGGCGCACTGGGCCTTCACCTTTCTCATCAACGTGTCGCTCGGCCTGCGGCTGAAGGATCCGTTCACGATGTACAAGGTGTTCCGCCGCGAATGCCACGCCGGGCTGACCTTCGAGTGCGACCGCTTCGACTTCGACTGGGAGCTGCTGATCAAGCTCGTGCGGAAGGGCCACCGGCCGCTCGAGATCCCGGTCAGCTACCGCTCGCGGTCGTTCAAGGAAGGCAAGAAGATCCGCCTGTGGCGCGACCCGCTGACCTGGCTGCGCGCCTGGGCGCGGGCGCGGTTCGGGCCCCTGTGATTGCCATCCACCGTCGCCTCTGTTCCAGTTTCGCCAATGGCCGCCCAACGCATCCTTGTCACCGGCTCGTCCGGGCTCATCGGCTCCGAAGTCTGCGCGTATTTCGCCCGGGAACTGGGCGCGGAGATCCACGGCGTCGACAACAACCAGCGCGCGGTCTTCTTCGGGCCGCCGGGTGACACCCGCTGGAACCAGCGCCGGCTGCAGCGCGAATTGCCGGGCTTCGTCCATCACGAGCTCGACATCCGCGACCGGGCCGGCGTGCTGAGCCTGGTGAAGGAGCTGCGGCCCGCGGCCATCGTGCACACCGCGGCGCAGCCGAGCCATGATCGCGCCGCCGCGATCCCCTTCGATGACTTCGACACCAACGCCGGCGGCACGCTGAACCTGCTCGAGGCCGCCCGGCAGGCCTGCCCCGAGTCGCCGTTCGTGCACATGTCGACCAACAAGGTGTACGGTGACGCGCCCAACCGGATCCCGCTCGTCGAGCGCGAGACGCGGTGGGACTACGCGGATCCGGCCTATGCGCACGGCATTCCCGAGACCTTCACGATCGACCAGTCCAAGCACTCGCTCTTCGGCGCCTCCAAAGTCGCCGCGGACGTGATGGCGCAGGAATACGGCCGCTATTTCGGCCTGCCCACCTGCTGCCTGCGCGGCGGCTGCCTCACCGGCCCGAACCACAGCGGCGTCGAGCTCCACGGCTTCCTCAGCTATCTGGTGAAGTGCAACCTCGAAGGCCGCGAGTACCGGGTCTTCGGTTACAAGGGCAAGCAGGTGCGCGACAACATCCACGCGCTCGACGTCGCCCGGTTCATGGCGGCGTTCGTCGCGGCGCCGCGCGCCGGGGAGGTCTACAACCTGGGGGGCGGCAAGGCCAATTCGTGCTCGATCCTCGAAGCGTTCGCGCTGGCCGAACGATTCACCGGCCGCAAGCAGGTCCACACCTACGTCGACCAGAATCGCATCGGCGACCACATCTGCTACTACAGCGACCTGCGCAAGATGCGCGCCCACTACCCGGCGTGGGACATCAGCGTCACGCTGGAAGAGACCATCCGCCAGATCGTCGACGCCTGGCGGACCCGACCCCAAGGCGGCTGAGCCGGCCGGGCGCCCGCCCCGGCGGCGCAGGCCCGTGCCTAATCTGTTGACAGAGCGGGCCGGCGGACGGGCAGGTCCGTTTCCTGCCGCCCCGGCCGACGGCGTACGCCTCTTCACGGGGCCAATAGCGGGTTGGATACCTGGGATTGTCATTCGTTATTGGCGTGAATCCCGATGCCCTCGGCCTCATTTTCACTTTTCGGAGGTCCCGTCCCCGCGTGCGGCCGGACGGGACCGGCCCCCTGCCCCGCCATGTCTGAAGAGCCCGCCCGTCGCCGCAACTTTGCCGCGTTGTACCGAGCCACCGTCGCGCCCCTGCGACGATATCTGGCGCGGTTTCTCGGCGATCCGGTCGAGGCCCAGGACGTGGCCCACGACGCCTACCTGCGCCTCTATTCGGCCGAAGCGCGGGCGCCGGCGGAAAACCCCGAGGGCCTGCTCTTTACGACCGCCCGCCGGCTGGCCCTCAACCGCATCAAACGCCGCCGGATCGCGCCAATTGCCGGCGAAACCGCCAGCCCCGATGCCGCGCCTTCGCCCGCGCCCGGCGTGGTCCAGGAGGTGATGGCGCGGCAGGAATTGCGCCAGCTTGAATCGGCCATCGCCCAATTGCCGCCCGGCTGCCGGGCGGTGCTGCTCTTGCGCAAGGTCGAGCTGTTGTCCCACCGGGAGATCGCGAACCGGCTCGGCATCGCCGTCAGCACGGTGGAAAAACAACACGCGCGGGCCCTGCGGCTGTTGCGCGCGGCATTGGCGGCGGAGACCGACCACCCCGCGGCCCGCCCGCCGTTGGCCGCGACCAAGGAGGACCAGCGATGACTTCACGCACCTCGTCAATTGACCGAACCCCCGACGAGGAGGCGGCGCTTTGGGCGGCCCGACTGGAGGGTTCCGTCCTCACCGCCGACGATCGCAAGGTTTTGGACGCCTGGCTGGCGGAGAATCCGGCGCACCGCGCGCTGCTCTCCGGCTACTGCCAGTTTTCCGCCGACTTGGAACAGCAACTGCCCGTGTTGGTGGCGGCGGGCGCCGTCAAGATGCCCCGCCCATCCGCGACCCAGCGGTACCGGCGCCGCCACGTCAGGGGCGTCGCGGGAGCGCTCGCGGCGGGCGCCGCGGTCGCCCTCGTGCTCCTGGGACCGGCGCGGTCCCGGATCCAGACCGAAGACATTGCGACGCCCGCCGCCCGCCGTCAGTCGCTCACCCTCGTGGATGGCACGCGCGTTGAGCTCAATGCCCGGACCAGTCTGCGGATCGATATCGACCGGACCCAGCGGCGCGTTCGGCTGGCCGCGGGCGAGGCATTCTTCGCCGTGTCCAAGGATCCATCGCGGCCGTTCTTTGTCGAGACCCCGGCCGGCTCGGTGCGCGTGACCGGCACCCGGTTCGATGTCCGGACCGATATTCCCGATGGGCTGGCGGTCACGGTGGTTGAGGGCACGGTCGAGGTCCGCCCGGACGACGCCGCGGGGCGCCCCGCCGCCCCGGTGACCCTCACCGCCGGCCAGCAGCTTTCCGCCGGGCCCCAAGGCGCCGAGGTGCGGAAACTCACGGCTACGGCGCTGGACGACTCCCTGGCCTGGCGCCAAGGCGAGATCGTTTTCGACGGCGTCCCGCTGGGCGAGGCATTGGCCCGCTTCGGCCGGTATCATGGATGCGGCATCACGGTCACCCCGGAGGCGGCCCGGCTGCCCGTGGGCGGACGCTACAGCCTGGACGATCTCGACGGTTTTCTGGCGCAACTGGAGACGGGATTCCCGGTGCGGGTGGCCCGGAATTCAAACGGCACGGTGCGGGTGAGTCTGCGCGCCGAGCCCTGAACCCTGCGTCCACCCGGAATGAATCGATGCAATCGCCACCGCGACAGGCACGGCCCCGGGCGGCCGAGCGCGGCGCGAAGCTTCCGTTCCCGGGTCGGGGTCGTCGTCCAATGCGGTCTGCTGGCCGTCGTCGCGTGGCTGCCCTTCGCCGCCCGCGCCGAGCCGGTCGAATTCAATCTGCCCGCCCAACCGGCGGCCGAGGCCCTGCTGGCGTTCGCCCGCCAGGCCCGGGTCGAAATCCTCTTCTCCTACGACGACCTGCACGCGGTGCGCTCCAGCGAAGTGGTGGGCCGCTTTGAACCGGAAGAAGCGCTCAGCCGCCTGCTGCACGGCACGGGCTTCGTGGCGCGCCGGAACGAGAAGGGGAAATTCGTGATCACGCGGGCCACCCGGCTCACGGGATCCATTCGGGGGCGCCTGCTCGCCTCCGACGGGCGGCCCGCCCGGGAATTGCGGGTCATCATACCCAAGACCGGCCAGTCGGCCGTCACCGACGGGCGCGGTGAGTTCCATTTCGCCACGGTGCCCCCGGGGGTCTACCGGCTGGAGGTCAGCGGGACGGGCTTTCAATCGCTCCCGGTGGGGGGAATCCGGGTGCTGGCCGGGAGGGAAACCATCGTCGACACGCAAGCGGTCGCACCGGGAGATTCCGTGACTCACCTCGCGCCGTACGTCGTGGTCGGCGAGGCCAACCACCGCACCCTGTTCGACGGCAGCGACGTCTACCTCGGGCCGCGCGTGGCCACCGGCGATCTCGACCTCCCGCGCACGGCGGACGATCCGCTGCCGTATGCGGTCTACACGCGGAACCAGATCGTCCGCAGCGGGGTGGTGAATCTGAATGAATTCATCCAGCGCGAGCTGCCGGACGGCGACGCCACCACCCTGGCGATGGACGAAAATGGCAACGCGCCCACCTTCGATTCCGGCAGCACCAACCTGAACCTGCGGGCGTACGGCGACGATGAGACCGTGGTCCTCGTCAACGGCCGCCGCCTGCCGGAGATCGTGAACAGCGTCGGCGCGGCCACCCTGCCGCCCGATGTTAACTTCATCCCTTTGAGCCTGGTCCAGCAGGTGGAGGTGCTGCCCGCCTCCGCGGCGGCGCTCTACACCGGCAATCCCGTCGGCGGCGTGATCAACATCGTGCTCCGGCCGGATCCGGAGGGTCAAGTGACCGAGGTGACGACGACTTACACGAACGCCCTGCGCGCCTTCGATGCGCCGAAGGCCTCGGTGTCGCTGCTGCACGGCCAGACGTTGCTGGGCGGGGCGCTCCGGGTGCGGGTCAGCGCCACGTTCACCCGGACGGTCCCGGCGACGGAGGCGGAGCTCGGCTACATCCGGGCCAACAGCCGTCCGGCACCCGCCCTCGGCGATCCGGTGTACGGCGCCACGCCGAACGTGCGCAGCGCCAGCTCGGCCCCGCTGTTCGGACCGGGCTCTCCGTACGTGACTTCCGTGGCCCCGGGCGCGGGCGGCACCGGCGGCCTGGCGGCCTTCGCAGGCCGGGAGGGCCGCCGCAATCTGGATCTGTACAATGCGCCCGGCGGTTTCGCCGCCTCCCCCTCCAGCCTCGATTATCCCTACGGCCGTCGCCAGCGACGGGTCACCTATTTCGGTTCCGCGACCTACGACGTCCGGCCGTGGCTGCAGGTCGGTCTGGACGGCCTCTATTCGCTCACCACCGCCACCCGGGGATTCGACGTATTCACCGCCGACCTGACCTTGCCCGCCGCCGCCGCCGTCAATCCCTTCGGCCAGGACGTTCGGGTCTCGCTCAATGAGACAGCCCCGCAGCTCGGCGAGGGATACAGCGAGGCCCGGACCGAATTCTCCTCGGCCGTGCTCGGGTTGCTCTTCAAGCTGCCGTCCGACTGGCGCGTCTCGTTCGACGCCCAGTACGCCCACAACCTGTCCAAATACCGCGGCGTGTACGGCGCCGATGCCGCCCGCTGGCAGCAACTGGTAGACGACGGGACCTACAATCCGCTGCGCGACACGCAGGTCCACGGTCCGCCGGCCGAATTCTACGACCAGGTGCTGGTCTACTACGGGAGCCGCGGACACTTCGTCACGCTCGGCAACTACGACACGGTCGACGCCTCCGCGCGCGTCACCAATCAGACCCTGGTCCTGCCCACCGGGCTCGGGGCCGTGAATGGCGGCGTCGATTACCGCCGCATGCACCTGGCCGACTACACGAACATCCTGCGGTACGGCGATGGTTCGCTGGCGTCCGACCCGGTCCGGTGGCAGGGGCGGATTCTGCAACGCTACAGCGCCTTCGGGGAGATTCAGGCCCCGCTGTGGCCCGCCCGGCGGCTGCCGCGCTGGCTGCGGCGGATCGAGTCGGATTTGGCCGTACGCTACCTGGCAGCGGCCTCTTCAAGCGAAAGCTATGTGGCGCCGACCGCCGGGGTGAAGATCGACCTGGCGGGGGGCCTGTCCCTGCGCGGCAGCGCGACCTTTTCCAATCGGTATCCCACCCCCTACATGAGCCGGCAGTCGGCGAACCCGTCCGACAACGGGTCCGGCGAAGTCAACCAGGTCCAGATCTACGATCCGCTGCGGGAGCAAACCTACAACGTCCCGTCACGGACGGCGCTCAATCCCAACCTCCGCCCGGAGTCGGCGGCGACCCAGACGGCCGGCATCATCTTCGAGCGGGGCACGAAATGCCATTACCGGCTGGCGTTGGATTTCGTCGATACCCTGAAGACCAACGAGATCGTCGCCCTGGATCCTCAAACCCTGGTGGACCTCGAGCCGCTGTTTCCCGGTCGGGTGATTCGCGCCGCCCCCGCCTCCGGCGACCCGAAACCGGCTGGCTATGTCACCACGCTGCTGACGGGCGACGTCAACGCCGCCCGGCGCCATTCGCAAAACTGGAACGCCAGCGCCGACTGCCTCTGGCCGAAGTGCCTGGGCGGCACGCTCGGCGTCTACGGCCGGCTGGTCTGGTTCCAGCAGTTTGCCCGGCAGGTCTATCCCGACTCGCCGGAAGTCGACGAACTCCGCCGCCCCGACGGATGGGTCAGCGGTCTGCTGAAGTACCGCGCCAATCTCGGCGCGAACTGGACCAGCCGGAATTTCGCCTTCGGCGCCGCCGGGCATTATTACAGCTCGCGCGTCCTGCCGGCCGTGGAGTGGGCCAGCCAGGGCAGCGACCGGGTCGGACACTGCTGGCAGATTGACGCCTACGTGCAGGCCGATCTGGGGCGATGGCTGCCGTGGAAGACCCGACGTTTCGATCTGCGCGGACAGTTGCGCGTCAACAATCTTTTCGGTGCCGATCTGCCGCACTACGCCAACGATCCCTCGGGCGCCGGCGTACAACCCTACGGGGACTGGCGCGGCCGCACGTACTCGCTGTCATTGACGGCCACATTTTGAACAGGGCCAAAGCGGAGCGCCCGCGCGCGATCGGTGGCGCAGGCGACTCGCCTGCGTTTCGATTCTGCAGGTTGATCACGACGCAGCCGGGACGGCCGCGCCACGGCGGACCGGTGGACGACCCGCGATCGGTGGCGCAGGCGTCTCGCCCGCGTTTCGATTCTGCAGGTTGATCAGGACGCAGCCGGGACGGCTGCGCCACGGGCGCCTCCCGATCGACGATCCCAAGCCCATGCTCAGGTGATCGGGTCCCTACCGGCGATTTTCCACGCCAAGGGAAAATCGGGGTAGCGGTTCGCGCGCCGACGATTGTCATTCCGCATGACGGCGTGTCGCCGCCCCTTCACATGAATCCCGTCCCCGCCCAAGTTGCCGAGGCCCTGGATCCGGTCACCGAGCCTCCGGCGGCGCTCCCCGTGTTTCTCACGCCCGCGGACGGCGGGGGCGGGCCCCTCGGGTTCAGACACTTCCCGCCGGCGACCGTCGAGACCGCCTGCCGCTTTCGCCGGACCGGCGATCTCTCGCTGCTGCCGGGTCTGCTGGCAGGCTTGATGGGACATTTCGTGGAAGCCGACATTCGCACCAAGCTCAACGAACCCGACGACGCGTGGCGGTTGCGCGAGGACCTGGGTCTCGATTCGCTGACGATGATCGAAGTGGTGATGGTGGTGGAGGAGGTGCTGCCCGTGTCGATCGACGAGGAGGCACGCCGGTTCCGCACGTTCGGCGACATCCGCCAGACGATCGAAGCCAAGCTGCTCGGAGTCGCCCTGCCGCCATCGACAAAGTGGCTGCTGGCCGACTGAACGCGGAATTTCCACCCGAAAATTCCGCCGGCGCCGATCCCTTGCGCCCCGGCGTGGCCACGCCGCCGGCGGCTCCGGACCTTGGCGCTGATTCCGGGCGGACTGTTTTCCCGCTTTTCCTGACCGGCGCTTCCTGTTTTGCTCAATCGGCATGAGAGTCCTGATCTCCGGCGTCTGCGGCTTCGTCGGGAGCACGCTCGCCCGCGAGCTGATCCAAGCCGGCATCAGCCACCAGGTCGCCGGCTTCGACAATTTCATCCGGCCGGGCAGCGAGGCCAATCGCGCCGAGCTCAAGCGCCTGGGCGTGAAGCTATTTCATGCCGACCTCCGGATGGCGAGCGATCTCGCCGCGCTGCCGGCGTCCGACTGGGTGATCGACGCCGCCGCCAATCCCAGCGTGCTGGCCGGCGTGGACGGCCGCACCAGCAGCCGCCAGCTTGTCGAGCACAACCTCGGCGGCACGGTCAATCTGCTGGAATACTGCAAGCGTCATCACGCCGGTTTCGTCCTGCTCAGCACCAGTCGCGTTTACTCCATCGCGCCGCTCGCCTGCCTGCCGGTGGCGGTGGAGGACCATGCCTTCATGCCCGCCGCGGGCAAACCGCTGCCGGCCGGCCTGACCGCCGCCGGCCTCGACGAGACGTTTTCCACGCTCGCGCCGGTCTCCCTCTACGGGGCCAGCAAGCTGGCCTCCGAGTCCCTGGCCCTCGAATACGGCGAAGCGTTCGGTTTCCCCGTGTTCATCAACCGCTGCGGCGTGCTCGCCGGCGCCGGCCAATTCGGCCGCCCCGATCAGGGCATCTTCGCGTACTGGATCAACTCCTGGATGCGCCGACGGCCGCTCAAATACCTCGGCTTCGGCGGCCAGGGCCACCAGGTGCGCGACTGCCTGCACCCGCGTGACCTCGTGCCGCTGCTCCGCGCGCAGCTCGCCGGAGCGCGAATGCCGGTGGCGGACCGGGTGGTGAATCTCTCCGGCGGCGCCGCCTCCGCCCGGTCCCTGCGCCAGCTCAGCGACTGGTGTGCCGGGCGCCTGGGGCCCCATGCGGTGGCCGGCGACGACACCCCGGCGGCGGCGCGACCGTTCGACCTCCCCTGGATCGTGCTCGACCACGCCAAGGCCACCCGCCTGTGGGACTGGCGCCCGCAGACTCCGGTGACCGCCATCTTCGAGGAAATCGGCGTCCAC
>JBJKRD010000050.1:0-2799 GCA_046704925.1 Opitutaceae bacterium
TGCGCTCTGGCGCCGATCGGAGTCGATTGGAAGCACGATGAAACCGTGGATCCTGGCGCTGGCGGTGGCGCTGGCTTCCGGGGCGGCGGGGGCGCCGACGTGCGCCTGGCCGCCGGCGGGGCACACGCAGGTGCTGATCTGGCCGGGGGCCGCGCCGGACCCGGAACCGGTCGCCGGGCCGGAGACCGCGCGGACGATGGGGCAGGTGGCCGGCCGGCCGTGGACGGCGGTCGAGCGGGTCTCGCGGCCCACGCTGACGGTCTATCCGCCGGCGGGAAAGAACACGGGCGCTGCCGTGATCGTGTTTCCGGGCGGAGGTTACGAGATCCTGGCCATCGACTTGGAAGGCACCGAAGTCTGCGAGTGGCTGGCGGCGCACGGCATCACGGGGATCCTCCTGAAATACCGCGTGCCGGCGCCGCGGTCGTCCCCGAACTGGGGGGCGTTTCCGCAGTCCCGGATGGCGCTGGCGGACGCGCAGCGGGCGCTGGGGCTCGTGCGCTTCCACGCCGCGGAGTGGCATCTCGATCCGAAAAGAATCGGCGTGCTGGGGTTCTCGGCGGGCGGGCACCTGGTGGCGGCGATCAGCACGCATTTTGCGACGCGCCTTTACGCGCCGGTGGATGCGGCGGACCGGGAAAGCTGCCGCCCGGATTTTGCGGCGGCCCTCTACCCGGGACACCTGTGGCTCCATACGAAGGATCTCGCGCTGAATCCCGCCGTCCCCGTCACGCGCGAGACCCCGCCCACCTTCCTGGTGCAGGCGGAGCGGGATCCGGTGGACGACGTCAACAACTCGCTGGCCTATTTCCTGGCGCTGCGGCGGGCCGGGGTGCCGGTGGAGCTGCATCTGTACGCGGCAGGCGGGCACGCCTTCGGCCTCCGGCCGACGGACCTGCCGATCACGCACTGGCCCGAACGCTTCGCAGCGTGGCTGCAGACCATCGGTTTGGTCTCCCGGTAGGCGCCTTCGTACCGCCGGCCCGAACCGGTGAAGGAAGATTTCAGAGGTCAGAGATCAGAGGACGGAGGTCAGCTCGATGTGACTTCCGACCTCTGATTTCTGTCCTCTGGCTTCTGCCCTCTGGGATGCCGGCCTGAGCTCACCCGTCCGGGCGCCTTCAACGCGGCATTCGCGCCGTCGTTGCCTGTTTGCCGGCCCGTGCCGCGCGGCGAAGGGGAAGATGTGCAGCCCGACCCGTTGTTTGCGTTTCCGGCCGGCGGCCTTTGTCAATATTCAAGGGCGTGTTGCCCAAATCGGTTGGAGATTGAACGGTGGTGCAGGGGCCGGGTCTGACAGGGCAAGATGATGGGACGACACGACGGGCAGAAGGCGTTGTTCAGTTATCAGGTAGATTTGGATCGGCGGGTACGGGCGGAGCATCCGTTGCGGGCAGTGCGGGCGGCGGTGGACTTTGGATTTGCCCGGCAGGAGGTCGCGCCCTGCTACGGTTACAACGGGCATGAGTCGGTCGATCCGGAGGTGATCCTCAAGCTGATGTTCCTGCTGTTTTGGGACGACGTGAAGAGCGAGCGGGAACTGATGCGGGTGCTGGCGGAGCGGCTGGACTACCTGTGGTTTCTGGGCTTCGGGCTGGACGATCCGATTCCGGATCACAGTGTGCTCTCCAAGGCGCGGGCGCGGTGGGGTCACGACGCGTTCGAGTCGCTATTCGTGCGCTCCGTGCAGCAATGCATCGAGGCCGGCTTAGTCGACGGAGCAAAACTGCATTTGGACGGCAGCCTGATCAACGCCAACGCCAGCCGCGACTCCGTCGTGCGCGCCGGTCCGGAACTGATCGCCCGGCTCAAACGGGCCTATCAAGTCCAGGAGCGCAAACTGGGGGGTAACCTCGGCGATCCTCATTACCAGCCCGTCAACGCCACGCTGGTCAGCACCACCGATCCCGATGCGCCCTGTGTGCGCCAGAACAAACAGGGCGCCTCCGGCGATAGCCGTCCCCGTTACAAGCACCACCGGGCCATTGACGACCGCTGCGGGGTCATTACCGCCGTCACCACCACCGCCGGTGACGTGCCCGAACCCACACAGTCGGTCGGCCTGGTCGACCAGCACGAACGCAACACCGGGGGCCAGCCCGCCACCGTGGTCGCCGACAGCCAATACGGCAGTGCCCAGAACTACCGTCAGCTCCAATCCCGAGGCTTGGCCACGCACATCGCGCCGATCCGGCCGGAGCGCAGCGAAGCCGACGGGATCTTTCCTCGCCAGCGTTTCCGCTATGATGAGGTCCGCGATGTCTATGTCTGCCCGGCCGGGCAGACGCTTCATCCCCGGCATTTCAACGAACGCCGCCAAGCCTACGAGTACACCACGCGCAGGGGCGTCTGCGCCGGCTGTGCGCTGCGCGGTCAGTGCACCCGTTCCGCGCACGGCCGCACGCTGCACCGACATCTGCAGCACGAGGCGATCGAGCGCGCCAAACTCCAGGGCTTGAGTCCGGCAGCCCGGCGCGATCGTCGCCGCCGCCGGTACCTGATGGAAGGCAGCTTCGCGCAGGCCGCCAACTGCCATGGCTTCAAACGCGCGCGGTGGCGCCGGCTGTGGCGCCAGCAGATCCAGGACTGGCTCATCGCCGCCTGTCAGAACATCAAGCTGCTCCTGCGCCACGCCCGGCCCCAGCGGGCGCCCGCCGCCAACCGCCTCTTGGCCCTCGATTCCATCACCTTCCAGTCGACCGCCCACGTCGTTTCCCTTTGCCGCACCTGAATCTTCCGATTCACCGTTGGGCCCCGTTCGATCACCCCTTTGGGCAACACGCCCTTGAGGGCGTGTTG
>JBJKRD010000051.1:0-5046 GCA_046704925.1 Opitutaceae bacterium
CGGCGGCGCCTTCGGCGGGAGCACCCTCGACCGGAACCCCCTCGGCGGGCAGCGCCGCCTCGGGAACCTCTTCGACGATCTCCTCGATGGGCTGCACGCACGAGACGACCGGCTGGTCCTTGGTCCCGAGCAGCGCGACGCCTGGAATCGGCTTGAGCTCTCCCAGGTGAATGGTCTGGCCGACGTGCAACTCGGTGACGTCGACATCGATGAAGGCGGGCAAATCCTTGGGCAGACAGCGGACCCGCAGGGTGTGCGAGGCCACTTCCAGCACGCCGGCCTCGTTCTTGACCCCGGTGGACTCTCCGGAAAGGTGCACCGGCACGCTCATCTCCATCTTCTCGTCCGCCGTCACCTCATGCAGGTCGACATGGAAGAACCGGTCGGTCATCGGGTCGCGCTGCACCTCCTGGAGAATGGAGAGCGTTTGCGCGCGGGCGCCGGTCAGGGTGATGAGGGCGGCATTGTCGCCGATGGCCTTGACCAGGCGGGTGAACTCGGGTCCGTCGAGCGACAGCGTGACGGGCGCCGTGTGCTTGCCGTAGAGAATGGCGGGGATGCGACCCTGCTTGCGGAGCCGGCGGGAGGCGCTGCGGCCCGTACCCTCGCGCGGCGAAACGTTGAGCGTGAACTGTTGTTTCATGGTTTCGTTCCCCCTGTCGCCCCGGAACTTGGGGGCAGGCGTAGTTGAAAAGGGTGCGACGCTATAGGTCGCCCGGTGGCGAATGCAACCAAATCTTTGCCGGAACGTTCCGGGTGTGACCCCTCCCGACTGGCGGCCGGCCGACGGATCCATTTCCGGGGTTGACGCCGGGGCATCCCGACGTCCGATGTTCCTCCACGCCAAGAACCAGCGTACCCGCGCCTCTCCCGTCCGTCCCCTCCTTCCATGAGCTCGAGACAAAGTTCCGCCCACCGCCAATCCGTCATCGCTCCGTCCCGCGTCTTCGCCGCCCGCGTCCGGTCCGTCCGGGCCGCCCACGCGGCCCTGTTGCGCCGGCGGAACCGGCCCGACTCCACTTGGGACAACGGCGTCTTCGAGCGCTTCCTGCATCCCGTCATCACCGCCCGTCACGTGCCCCTGGAATGGCGCTACGACTTCAACCCGCGGACCAATCCCTTCTTCATGGAACGGCTGGGGGTGAACGCGGCGTTCAATCCCGGGGCGTTTTTCTGGCGGGGCAAGGTGCATCTTGTCGTCCGGGTCGAGGGAGCCGACCGGAAGAGCTTCCTGGCCATCGCCGAATCGCCCAACGGCCTCGACCGCTTCCATTTCTGGCCGGAGCCGTGCGACCTGCCGGAGCTGGCGCCGGAAACCAACCTCTACGACGTGCGGGTCACGTTTCACGAGGACGGCTGGATCTACGGCGTGTTCTGCGCGGAGGCGAAGGACCCGCACGCCCCCGCGGCCGACTTCTCCGCCGCCGTCGCGCAGGCCGGCATCGCGCGCACCCGCGACTTCCGCCGCTGGGAGCGCCTGCCGAACCTGCGGACCCCGGCTTCGCAGCAGCGGAACGTCGTCCTTCATCCCGAATTCGTGCACGGGAAGTACGCCTTCTACACGCGGCCGATGGACGGGTTCATCGACGTCGGCTCCGGCGGCGGCATCGGCTGGGCGCTGTGCGACGATCTCACGACCGGGACGACGGGCCCCGAAACCATCATTGACGGCCGGGCTTACCACACGATCAAGGAGGCCAAGAACGGCCAGGGACCGGTGCCCCTCAAGACGCCCGCCGGCTGGCTGCACCTCGCGCACGGCGTGCGCAACTGTGCCGCCGGCCTGCGCTATGTGCTCTACCTGTTCCTGACGGCGCTCGACGATCCCTCGCGGGTCATCGCGCGTCCCGGCGGTTATTTCCTGGCGCCTCGTGGCACCGAGGGCCTGGGCGATGTCTCCAACGTCGCCTTCTCCAACGGCTGGGTCCGCCTGCCGGACGACACAGTGCTGATCTACTACGGGGGCGCGGACTCGCGCTGCTACGTCGCCCGCAGTTCGGTGGCCCGGCTCGTGGACTGGTGCCTGCACACCCCCGAAGACGGCCGCACCACCCGGGGCTGCGTCGACCAGCGCCTGGCGTTGATCAATGCCAATCGGGGACTGCGCCGTTGAACCAAATGCGCGGGCCGGGGCGGGATTGCCGCGCCCGGTCACCCTGGTCCGGCACGCGGCAAGCCGGCTTCTGGCTTCCGACTCCTGGATTTAAAATTTGATGACCCGGGGGTGTTGTTCTCAATTAAGTGCCAGAACCCCGTCGCGAATGATGAAAACCCTCCTCCCCGTTTGCCTCATGAGCCTTTTCGCCTCTCTCGCCACCGCGGCACCGACAACGGCGGGCCCCGCGCCGGACGCCGCCAAGATGGAAGCCCGGGTCGACACCATCGTGGGCAGGATGACGCTGGATCAGAAGCTCGATCTCATCGGCGGGGTCGACGACTTCTTCATCCGCGGCTATCCCGAGATCGGCTGGCCGCGCCTCCGGATGGCCGACGGTCCGATGGGGGTGCGCAACTTCGGGCCCTCGACCGCCTACCCCGCCGGCATCGGCCTGGCGGCGACGTGGGACCCCGCGATGGCGGAACGCATCGGGGCCGGCATCGGCCGCGACGCCCGGGCGAAGGGCGTCAATTTCGTGCTCGGTCCCGGGGTCAACATCTACCGCGCGCCGATGAACGGGAGAAACTTCGAGTATTTTGGCGAGGATCCCTGGCTCGGGTCCCGCATCGCCGTCGGCTATATCGACGGCGTCCAAAGCCAGGGCGTCGTTGCCACGATCAAGCATTTCATGGGCAACAACTCCGAGTTCGACCGGCACCACGTCAACGACCGGATCGACGAGCGGACCGAGCGGGAGATCTACCTCCCGATCTTCGAGGCCGCGGTGAAGGAGGCCCGGGTGGGCGCGATCATGGATTCCTACAATCTGGTCGACGGCCAGCACCTGACGCAGAATGGGCGGCTCAACACCGACGTCGTGAAAAAGGACTGGGGCTTCCACGGCATCATCATGTCCGACTGGGGCGCCACCTACGACGGCGTGGCGGCGGCCAACGGCGGCCTCGACCTGGAGATGCCCTCGGGGGCGCACATGAACCGTGCGACGCTGCTGCCCGCCATCAAGGCGGGGAAGGTTTCCGTCGCGACGATCGACGACAAGGTGCGCCGCATCGTCCGCGTGGCCGTCGAGTTCGGGTTCCTGGACCGGGAGCAATTGCAGCCGGGCATCCCCCGCTACAACGAGGAGGACCGCCAGGTCGCCCTGCAGGGAGCCGAGGAAAGCCTGGTGCTGCTGAAGAACGACGGCGGCCTGCTGCCGCTGGACAAAGCCACGGTCAAAACCATCGCGGTGATCGGCCCCGATGCCTACCCCGCCGAACCGGTGGGCGGCGGCAGCGCCCAGGTGCGGCCCTTCAACTCCGTGAGCTACCTGGAAGGCATCAGCCACTACCTGCACGGTCGCGCCCAGGTGTTTTACCAACGCGGCCTTGTGGCCGAAGACGACCTCATCGCCGGCACGCGCTTTTCCGTCGATGCGGCCGGGAAGGAGCCGGGCCTGCGGGCGGAATACTTCGCGAATGCCGACTTTTCCGGCCCCAGCCGCCAACAGACCGACGCCCGGATCGATTTTCACCGCCAGGGCGCGGGGCTCGAGGTGAGTGCCACGCCGGCCCGCTCGGTCCGATGGACCGGATTTTTCACGCCGGCCCAAACGGGTCGGGTCTACTGGCTGATCGACTGCTCGGGGCGCGATGCGACGCGCCTGACGATCGACGGGAAGCCGGTCTACGCGTTCACGCCCCACGAAGGCCAGGTGCCGGCGTGGGTGGCGCTGCCCATGGAGGCCGGCCGGGCCTACGCCGTCACGTTCGAATGCACCCTGGGAGCCTCCTGGGGCGGCCAGACGGTCCGCCTCGGCGCCATCGCCGCGGCGGACATCGTCGATCCCGAGGCCGTCAAGATCGCCGCCGCCTCCGCGGCGGCCGTGGTCTGCATCGGCTACAACCCCGCCAGCGAACACGAGGGATCCGACCGTTTCTTTGCCCTGCCCGTCGGGCAGGACGAACTCGTCGAGGCCATCCGGGCCGCGAATCCGAAGACCATTGTCGTGCTGACGGCAGGCGGCAGCGCCGACGTCAGCCGCTGGATCGATCGCGTGCCGGCGTTCCTGGTCGGGTGGTATCCGGGCCAGGAAGGCGGCCGGGCCCTGGGACCCGTGCTGTTTGGTGACGTCAACCCCTCGGGGCGCCTGCCGATCAGTTGGGAACGGCGGTGGGAGGACAACCCGGTGCACGACTCCTATTACGTCAACGCCCCCGGGAACACCGTGGACTACAAGGAAGGGGTGTTCGTCGGCTACCGCGGCTACGAACACAACGGGGTGAAGCCGCTCTTTCCCTTCGGGTACGGACTCAGCTACACGACCTTCGCGTTCAGCAACCTGACGCTCACGCCCGCGGCGCCGAAACCCGGCGAGACGGTGACGGCCACCTTCGACGTCACCAACACGGGAACGCGGGCTGGCGCCGAGGTGGCGCAGCTCTATCTCGGCAACCCCACCGCGAGCGTGCCGCGTCCGCTGAAGGAACTGAAGGGCTTCGCTCGCGTGGAGCTCAAGCCCGGCGAAACGCGCCGCGTCACGCTCAGCCTCGATCCGCGCGCCATGTCGTTCTGGGACGCAGCCACCCACGCGTGGAAGCAGGAGCCGGGCAAATACGTCGTATATGTCGGCCGCTCCTCGGCCGACACCGCCCTCACGGCCGGGTACACCGTCTCGCCGTAGCGCAGGCGTCCGGCTTGCAGCGTGGTCCGGCAATCGCGTCCCCGTGGTGCAGGCGTCCCGCCTGCATGGTTCGTAACCGGCGTACCTAATTACGCAGCCGGGACGGCTGCGCCACCCCTCAACGGCATGCAGAGTGTCCCCGTGGTGCAGGCGTCCCCCCTGCAAGGTTCGTAACCAACACGCCTGAAAACGCAGCGGGGCCGGGTGGGCCACCCCTCAAAGGCCTGGCGCGGGGTAGCGGGGGGGCGCGCTGGCCCCCGCCAGG
>JBJKRD010000052.1:0-3962 GCA_046704925.1 Opitutaceae bacterium
GGTAGGCTCTGTTCGCTTAGGGGTAGAGCCCGGATCCGGGAAGTACGAGATTCCTGGCATTCGATCGGTGCGCGTGGCGGTTACGCCTGAGCGTCTGCAACAGACCAGCATTACTGCGGTCGCTTCACGGTCACTTCCTCACCGTTGTACTGCACGGTCTGGTCCGGCGTCGCCGTTGCAGGGACGCCCACCCCGTGATGGGGGGAGACGAAGACGACGCGGAATTCCTGCGTGCGCACCATGCCCGGAAAGTCTCCCTGGCGCGCCCCGATCGTGAGTGCCCGGTTGGTTTCGGACCAGCGCAGCGGGATGGTGGCGTAGGCGCCGTGCTCATAATCGTAGTTGTCGCCCTCGTCCTCGTAGAGCGTGAATTCGCCGTCGGCCCCGGGGTAGATGCGCAGTTCGATTGGAGCATCCGGATTCTGGGCCGCATACTCGCGGTCGGGCCCCCAGGGCACGATGGACCCGGCGCGCACGAACAGCGGCATCCGGTCGAGCGTGGCGGCCGCATCGATGGTCTGGCCGCCGCCGTACCCGACTCCCGTCCAGAAATCGATCCAACGGGTCGCACCCGGAAGGTAGACGCGCCTCGAGGTGGCGCCGGAACTCGTCACCGGATTCGCCATGATCGCCGGCCCGAACAGCAACTGGTCCGTGATGTTGCGCACAGCCGGGTCGGTGCGGAAATCCATGACCAGGGGCCGCAGCATCGTGTAGCCGTGGTGGGTCACCTGCCAGGAAACGGAATAGATGTACGGCAGCAGGTGGTACCGCAGGCGGTCGTATTCAACCAGGATGCGCTGCGTGGCTGCGTCGAACCGCCAGATTTCCTTGGGCTTGCCGGTACCGTGGACGCGAAACATCGGGCAAAACGCGCCGAATTGGAACCACCGGGTAAAGAGCTCTGCGTACTTTGGGTCAGCCGGATCGCCGGCGAAGAACCCGCCGATGTCCGTGTTCCAGTAGGGAATTCCGGTGATCGAGAAGTCCAGGCCCGCGGGAATCTGTCGCCGGAACACGTCCCATGTGCCGTGAGTGTCGCCCGACCAGGTCACCGCGGCATTGCGCTGCGACCCCGCGTAGCCCGAGCGCGTGAGGATGAACACCCGCTTGGCCGAGGTGACGGCGCGCTGGCCGTTGTACACACCAGCCGCGTGCTCCAGCGGGTAGGCGTTGTAGACCACGACGCCCGGGCCGGCGGCAGTCTTCACCTCCCGCATCTGGCCCCACTGGCCGCCGAGTTCGGGTTCGCTCGCGTCCATCCACCAGCCGTCGATGCCGAGCGAAAAGAGGTTTTGGTCCAGGAACTTCCAGTAGAGCCGCCGGCCCTCGGGGTTGAACGGATCGTACCAGCGGCCCTCGCCTTTGGGATAAACGTTCGGATAGATGGCCGGGTACAGCGCGTGGGCCTTCTCCAACTCGGCGGTGTGTTTTAGCCCGAGGTCGAAGCGGGGCCAGATCGAGATGATGATATGCGCGTGGGCCCGGTGCACCGCCGCCACCATCGCCCGCGGATCCGGATAACGGGCCGGGTCAAAATCGTCCGATCCCCATTGGCCGGGCTTCCAGTACTGCCAGTCCTGGATGATCCCATCGAGCGGAATGCCGCGCTGGCGGTATCGGTCCACGACGCCGAGCAACTGAGCCTGCGTCTCGTACCGCTCGCGGCATTGCCAAAATCC
Source organism: Opitutaceae bacterium (assembly GCA_046704925.1). Taxonomy (GTDB): domain Bacteria; phylum Verrucomicrobiota; class Verrucomicrobiia; order Opitutales; family Opitutaceae; genus Fen-1467. The sequence goes on from JBJKRD010000052.1 coordinate 1,683, forward strand.
CCAGGTCCATAAGGGGAACATCGGGACCTGGCCCGTGAGGTGGCGATAATCGCTCACCACGGTGTCGAGGTCGGGTCCAGCCATCACATAGTAGTCGACCCCGTCGCCGGCCTCGGAGGACCACGAAAGGATTCGCGGATCGGTCTTGCCCACATCGACGTCCGTGACAGCCGGATTATCCCAAAGGACGCCGTAACCCCGGCTGGAGACCAGCACCGGCACGGCGACCTTGCCGTTCTCCTGCTGCAGGCGGACGACCGTGCCGCGGTGGTCGAGATGACCGTCGGGATGTTGACCGAGCCCGTAGATGCCTTCATCCGGCGCCAAGTCGAACGCCTGCCGGGCCCGCCACGTTGAGAAACCGCCGACCGTTACCGGCGTGACCTCGGTGCCGCCGGCCGGCTCGGCCAGGATAACGTCGCCCGCTCGGTTCATGATTCGCACCCGCCCGGTCGCCCGCGCCACCTCGACCCGCAAGGCGACGGTGGTCATCGTCAAGACCCCTTCGGCCGTCGTGTTCACGTCCGCCGCCACCGGCTCGGGTCTGGCGATGACCGCCAGGCTCTGGCCGGGCTTGGCCGCCTCCGGCCGGTGGGTCACTTGGACGATCCGGTCGGTCCAAAGCTCAACCCGGGTGACGACGCCGTCGATCGCGACCGAAACGCTCGATGGATTCTTCTCGGCTCGCTCCGGAGCGGCCGTCAGGGGGGCACCTCCGCAAAGCAGCACCAACACAACAACGAGGTCGAGGTTCTTCATGGGGCGAAAAAGTCGGCGGAGCGGGGCCGGACCGAACGTGCGCGGTCGCGGCGTCAGGTCAAGGGCGGTGCCGCGCATACATCCTGGCGGCGGGATTCGCACCGTCCATGGTCGATACGACCTTTGATGTGAGCGTCCGCAGAAAACCCTCGGCGGTTTCATCGGCCACCAGCGGCGCCGACCCACCCCGTGCGATCACCACCGCTGCGACGACCCGTACCATCATGAGAGGCTGACCCTGAGCGCGCAGGCGAAGCCACAGGGTTGCGTGTCCGGCTTTCGGACCGCGAGCGATTCGTTCGACTGGGTCCAGGCGAGCTTTTCCCCGCATCCCAGCATCGTCACATTCTGGATCCTGCCGGGCCGTGTGGCTGCCGCCATTCCGAGATTCCTGATTACGATGTCGCCCTCGGGCCAACCCAGGATCAGGGCGTAGACCACGTCGCCGCGCTTATTGCGGGTGAAACGGACGTCCCGCGCTCCCAACTCGCGCGTGCTCTCGCCCGCAAAGGCGCCCCCCTTGACCTGATGAACGCCTTCTCCGAAGACTTTCCACGGCCGCGTGGAGTAAATGGCCTCACTGTTGATGCGCATCCAGCCCCCGATGGCGTCCACAAGGGCCTTTTCATCGGCGTCAATCGTGCCGTCGGGTTTCCCGGGAATGTTGAGCACGAACGTGCCGTTTTTGCTCACGGTGTCCACCAGCCAGTGAATGACCTCCATCGGCCTCATGTAGGTATGGTCCCGGAACCGCCCTCGATTGTAGTGCCAGTCGCCGATGCAAGTCTCGGATTGCCACGCGTAGGGCATGATGCGGTTGGTCACGCCGCGTTCGTAATCGGCCACCACCGCCTTGGCCTGATCATCAGGCACACCCTTGACGTTCAACACCGCTTCCATCTTGCCGCCGCGGGTCTTCAGGTTGTGGTTGTAGAAATAGGCGGCAATGTTCATTCCCGCCCAGCCCAGCGTCAGTCCGATGTTGTCAAAGTAGAGCACGTCCGGATCGTGCTGGTCGATCAGGTCGCGGACGCGGCGGTAAAAGTTCCGGACGTAGGCTTCGTCCGGGTTTTCGTGAATGCCATGCATGCGCCCTTAGAGCTGTTGAGGGTCGTAGCCCTCCCACCATTGGCCGCGACCGCTCTCCAGCGTCAGGCGGCCATCATAGGGCACGCCGGCCAGCGGTCCGGTCTTGTCGGACAAATGGGCCGTTTGGAACCACCACCAGTTTCTTGCCGAATGAGCCGTCACGCCCACGCGCAAACCCTGTTTGCGCGCCGCCGCTGTCCATTCGCCGATCACATCCCGGCGCGGGCCGATGTTCTGGGCGTTCCAGGCGTGATACTTTGAATTCCAAGTATCAAATCCGTCATGGTGATTGGCCAGGGCGACTACCGGAATCAGCTTCAGCATTACGGGCACCCGTCCAAGTTCGGTTACAAGGACCTGTGCGCGCAGTGGACGTTGTTGAACTGGGAACCGGAGGCGCTGATCGAGCGTTACCAGCGCGCAGGCGGGAAA